>JAJQET010000016.1 GCA_021201515.1 Clostridiales bacterium
GGAACATGATGGCCACCTTGCCGTAGGCGGAGGCCCGGTACAGCGCCCGCAGCTGAGTGCGGAACACCTCCGGCCGGTTCAGGCAGATGCGGATGGCCCGGAGGCCCATGGCGGGGTTCTCCTCCTTGGTCAGGTGAAAGTAGTCCGCCTGCTTGTCTGCGCCGATGTCAAGGGTGCGAATGATGACCCGCTTGCCGCCCATGGCCTCGGCCACAGACTTGTACGCCTGGAACTGCTCCTCCTCGGTGGGGTAGTCGCTGGCGGCCAGATACAGGAACTCGGAGCGGAACAGGCCGATGCCCTGGCCGTCGTTGGAGAGGACGGCGCTGACATCCTCCGGGGAGCCGATGTTGCAGTAGACCTTGATGTGCCGCCCGTCCAGGGTCACGTCCTCCTGACCCCGCATGGTCTGCATCAGCTCCCGCATCAGCTCCTGTTTGGCCAGCTTCTCCCGGAAGGACTGGAGGGTAATCTCGTCCGGCTCCAGGCAGACCTTGCCCGTCTCACCGTCGATATAGGCCGTCCGGCCCTCATAGCCCTGCTTCAGGGCGTCCCCCAGGCCGCAGATGGCGGGGATGCCCATGGTCCGGGCCAGAATCGCCGTGTGGCTGTTGCCGGAGCCGCCCTGGGTGATGAAGCCGAGAATTTTGCTCTTGTCCAGCTGGAGCGTCTCCGAGGGGGCCAGGTCGTCGGCGGCCAGAATGACCGGCTCCTCCGAGTCGATGCCGCCCTCCACGCCGCCCATGAGGTTGTTCAGGATGCGCCGGGTGACATCTTTGATGTCGGCGGCCTTGGCCTGCATATACTCGTCGTCCATGGCGGCGAACATGGCGGCGAACTGCTCTCCCGCCTGCTGGACGGCGTATTCTACATTACAATGCTCCTCCTCCAGTGCGGAGAGGATGCACTCCACATAGTCCTCGTCCTCCACGAACATGGCGTGGGTCTCAAAGAGGACGGCGGATTCGTCGCCGGACTCCGCCCGGCACTTTTCCGCCAGCGCCTCCAGCTGCTCCACGGACTGGGCCTGGGCCTGCTCCAGACGGGCCTTCTCGCCCTCGATGTCCTCTACTGTGCGCTGTGCGACCTCGCCGGAGCTGCGCTGGAAGAAGTACAGCGGCCCGCTGGTCACGCCCTTTGACACGCCCTTACCCTGCATCAAAATCATATTGTTCCCTCCAATCAGATTCCGTTTTGGCGAAGGGTGGGCGCAGCATTCCCGTGCGCCCGCCCCACTGACTTAAAGATTGGCTTCCAGGAATGCCGTCATTCCGGCGAGGGCGGTATCCTCATCGCCGCCGTCGGCAGAGACGGTGATCTCATCGCCGCCCTTGACCCCCAGGCTCATCAGCTTCATCAGCTGCCCCGCATTGACGGTCTGGCCGCCCCTGGAGATGGTGACGACGGTGGGGGCATAGCTCTTGGCCTGCTTTGCCAGCAGTCCGGCAGGACGGGCGTGGATGCCCAGAGGGTCGGTGATCACATAGGTAAACTGTTTCATAAGAATTGCCTCCTTGCATGATAGTAGTGCATTATTTTAGCGGACAGCGGTGTCCGTGATTCACAGGTGCGGCGGCTACGGCCGGCAGATATACGCAGCCTGGCCGAAAACCGCTGCTTCTTTTACCTTTGGTTCAGGTGTCAGTCCAAATTTTCTCCGTTGCTGGCAATCACTTTTTTGTACCAGTCAAAGGATTTCTTCTTCGTCCGGCGCAGGGTGCCGTTCCCCTCATCGTCCAAATCCACATAGATGAAGCCGTAGCGCTTGTTCATCTCGCCGGTGGAGGCGGAAACCAGGTCGATGGGCCCCCATGTAGTATACCCCAACAACTCCACGCCGTCCAGCTCAATGGCGTCCTTCATGGCCCTGATATGCTCCCGGAGATAGGAGATGCGGTAGTCGTCCTCCACATAGCCGTTTTCCACGATGAACAGGGGCTTTTGATACCGGTCATAGAGGCTGTTTAACGTGATGCGCAGCCCCAGCGGGTCGATCTGCCAGCCCCATTCGCTGGTTTTCAGGTAAGGGTTGCGCACTGTGGCAAAGGCGTTGCCCGCCGTGGTGTCAATGGAGGGGTCTGCGCTGGCGCAGCGGGAGGAGTAGTAGGACAGGGAGATAAAGTCCACCGTGCTCTCCCGCATCACCCGCTGGTCCTCCGGCGACAGCTCCAGCTGAATGTTCTCCCGCTGGAAGAATTTCTGCGCATAGGAGGGATAATATCCCCTGGACTGCACGTCGATGAAGAAGTAGCTCTCCCGGTCCTTGTCCATGCCCTTCCAGACGTCCTCCGGGTTGCAGGAGTAGGGATAGGTCATCCCCGCCGCCAGCATACAGCCCACCTTGTTCTCAGGGTCGATCTCGTGGGCAATTTTGGTGGCCCAGGCGGAGGCGATCAGTTCATGATGGGCCGCCAGGTATTTGGTCTGGGTCTCGTTCTCCCCCGGCTCGAACACCAGTCCGGCCCCCATGAAAGGCAAATGCAAAATCATGTTGATCTCATTGAAGGTGAGCCAGTAGTGCACCAGCCCCTTGAACCGGGTGAACAGCACTGTCACCAGACGCTTGTAAAACTCGATGAGCTTCGGGTTTTTCCACCCGCCGTACTGCTCGATCAGATGAATGGGGCAGTCAAAATGGGTGATGGTGACCAGCGGCTCGATATGGTACTTCAGGCACTCCCGGAACAGGTCCTCGTAAAAGGCCAGGCCCTCCTCGTTGGGCTCCGGCTCGTCGCCGTTGGGGAAAATCCGGGTCCAGGCGATGGACATCCGGTAGCAGCGCAGCCCCATCTCCCCGAACAGGGCAATGTCCTCCTTGTAGTGATGGTACAGGTCGATGCCCTGCATGGCGGGGTAGCGGTGGGCCCCGTTGGGGGCCAGCATCTTCTTGTGGCCCAGCATTACCGGGAAGCGGTCTTTCCCCGCCGGAATCACGTCCACGTTGGCGAGGCCCCGGCCCCCGACCTGGTAGGCGCCTTCACACTGGTTGGCGGCAGTTGCGCCGCCCCAGAGAAAATTCTTGGGAAATCCCATGCTGTCCCTCACTTTCTGATTTGCAATGTGGCAGGGCCCTGCACGCCAAAGGGTTCTATGACCATATAGTGGCTCAGGCCGTCCCGGACGGCGGTGCCCAGGGTGTTGGTCACCTCAACGGACAGTTCGTTCCGTCCCGGTTTCAGCAGGCCGGTCAGGTCAAACCGGTAGGGGCGGCAAATGCGGCAGCCGGCGGACTGACCGTTGACGAACACCTCGGCGGTCTCGTAAACCTGCCCCAAATCCAGCACCGCGCCGGAGCAGGCAGGCATCTCCGCCTGTGCGGTAAACCGCAGGGTGCCGCACCTGTTCTCCCAACCCGCAAGGGTCTGAACACAGCAGAGGCTTTGCACCGGCACATCCTCCGTAAACGCCGGATAGGATAAACTGTCGGCAAACTGCACCTTCCAGCCGCAAGTAAGCGGGAATTGCTCCCACATTCCGCAGGGCTGCTGCTGTGCCGCCAGCGGTTCCCGGCTGACCACAAACACGGCGGATTCGTAGGCGTCCAGCGTCAGCGGACAGTTGCCGTTCTGCCGTGATGCTTCCCAGAGCGTGTCGGTCAGGGCGTCATAACGGTACAGATTGCCATCCTCCGGGAACGTTACTTCAGTTTGTATGGCGCGGCCAATGTTCTCATTGAACAGCATATAGAAGCGTTTGCCGTCTCTGGTGTATTCGCCCACCACCAGGTCGGGCTGCGCCTGGGCCATCTGTGCCGCCTGATACGCGGAAAGCGCCTCGCCCAGTTCTTTCAAGGGTACGACCTCCAGCCGTCCCAGCACCGCCGCCGGAATCGCGCCCCCGGTTTGTCGGGCGGGCTTTTGGTTCACCACCAGCACCCGCACCCCCTGCTCCAGCAGCCGCTCCAAAAGGGCCACCAGTTCGGCGGGCAGACATTCCCCGTAGGGCAGCACCAGCACCTCAAACCGCTGGCCGTTGATGGAGTACCTGCCGTTTTCGAGTTCCGCCGCTTTCAGGTAGTCCAGCGACACGATGTCGAAGGAAATCTGGTGGGTGGTCAGTTCTCTGGCCGGTTTTTCCACCGGCAGACAGCCCCCGCATCACTCCAGCTCCGCCGGGTAGAATAGGCCGACTTTTGCCGGGTGGGTTCCCTCCCGGAACAGGCTGGACACCCGGTTCACATAGTCGCTGAACACCTTAAAATAGCGGAACTGTGGGTTGTGGCCGTGGGCGTAGAAGTGGGGCGGGCAGTCAAAGTCGGGAAAATCCTTGGGGTCAAAGGCGTGGGGGACGATATAGTTGACCCCCGCACCAGCAGATGGTCCACAGTCCACTTCGTGGCTTTCAGCCCTTCGTTCCAGCCGTAAGCGCCGAAGGCTTCGCACAGGACGCGTCCCTGCTTTTTTGGGGTCCAGATGGGCGGCAGAGAAGGCCAGCTTCGCCAGGGCGTAGTGGTAAAAGTCGCCGTTGCTGCCGCCGGTGCTGAAGGCGTCGTGATGGTAGTTCATCCCCGGCACGATTTGGCCGCCGATGGTGTCGATTCCGGCGAAGTCCATATCCTGCTGGCCCCGGAAGTAGTGGCCGGTGCCGTAGCCCAGGCGGGCGTGGGCGCCGTTATCCTCAATGGTGTGGCCCAGATACCAGACGCCGTGAGCCCGGCACCAGTCCCCCAGCACCTTCGTGAAGTTCTCGTTGTAAAGGCGGGTGACGGTGTCCATATAGCTGAGGCGAATGTCGCTCTCCTGTCCGTCGGCCCTGACCCAGAGCAGGGGGAGGAATTTGGCGTCAAAGCCCAACTCCTGCTCCAGCCCCTCCCGCCAGGGAAGCACCATATCGGTGCCGATGGCGGCCTCGGTGTCCTTTGCGTTGCCGAAGCGCGGCTCGTCGGAGAAGAAGCCCTGTATGGTCTTACCAAATTCATCTTTGTAGTGGGCGTAGTGGGACTCGTAGACCTCCTGAATCAGTACCTCGGTGGCCTCCCGCACCAGGGGGTTCAGGTAATCCTTTGTGGCCTCCTCGCCGCCTTTTTGGGTCAGGAATACTACGAAAATGCTGTAAGCCCCCTCCGGCACATCCAGCGTCAGCAGGCGGGTGTCCGGCTGCATCTGGGCGGTGATGTCGGTCAGCGTATCCGGGTCGATGGGGTCGCCCTCTGCTGTCTCCTGGGTGGTGCGTTTCGCCAGATAAACGCCCAGAATCCGTGCAGTGGCGTCCGGCCTCTCCCAAAATCGGCCCTTTAGCACAGGAAAGTTAATCCGCGCCCCATCCACGGGGCCCTGTACATCGTAGCGCCGCAGATCCAGGTACCATTTCAGGTACTGGGGATGGTCCGCCTTCACCCGGCCGTTGGCAAAGCCGGTGGGAAAGTGGGAGTCGTCCAGAATCCAGAGCTTCATGTCCAGCGCTTTGGCCTTGGCCAGGATACAGTCCAGGTCGTCCCACCAGCCCTGCCGGACAAACTCCAGGTGGGGCCGGGCCTCGATGCAGACCCCCTTCATGCCGGAGGCGGCAATCTTCTCCATATAGTCTTCCAGTACAGCGTGAGGCTCCCCATGCTGCCAGAAAAAGGGATACAGGGTGTTCTGCCCGTCCGTCCCTAAAATCGTATGCAGTCCGCTCATTGGGACTTTGCTCCTTTCCGCGAGGCCCGTATGGCAGAGGCCATACGGGGGTTCTGCTGCTGTTTACCGGAGGGAGATCAGCTCTTCCAGCCGGCTGCCGGAGGTTTCCCGCACCTGGAGGGGCATCATAATCGTCGCTGTTGGTGACCAGCACCGTAATAGGGCTGAATCCGGCCTTTTTGATCTCGTCGATGTCAAACCGGATCAGTTCATCTCCGGCCTTCACCATGTCGCCTTCGCTGACCAGGGTATGGAAGCCCTTGCCGTTCATCTTGACGGTGTCCACGCCCACATGAATCAGCACCTCCATGCCTTTAATGATATCACCGGCAATCATCGGGCCAAGCATGGGCATGATGCAGCCGGAGATGGTCTTGAAGAAGCGGTTCCACAGGCTGTCCTTTTTCACCAGCTTGATGGACTCCTTGTCAATGCCGCCCTCGCCGAGGCCGGCGACCTTGCGCACGTCCTTGATCACCTCGTTGACATGGGTGCCGATGATAACCTGATACTGCCCGCCCTGGTTCATGACGCCCTTGACGCCCTCCACCGCCATGACCGTATCCTTGTTGGGGATGGTGTCGTCCTTCAGGACGAACCGCAGCCGGGTCATGCAGTTGGTCACGTCGATGATATTTTCCTTACCGCCGACGGCCTTGACCACGTCCGCCGCTAACTGTGTGTAATCTGCCATGTGATTCTCCTCCTGTGCAAAATAAGTTAGTTGATTCGATTGGTGCTGTACAGTCCTTTCTGTTCCGGTGAAATAAGTATACCTCTTTTGCGTAAAGGATGATATAACAAAAGAACGAAAGGCCATTGACCAAATCCACACAAAATGCTATCATTAACATGATAGTGGTTTCTATTGTGGAAAGGGGGAGCCAAATGAATTTGAACGAATTGCACGAACGGCTGACGCGGCTCTCCGACAGCGAGCGGGCCTATCAGGCGGGGTTCTATTTTGACGGCTGGGAGGCCCTTCCAAAGGTGAAGGTAGGTGGCCGGGAGGTCTATCGCCTCCAGGATTCCCACAACACCCCGCTGTCCGGCCACGGGGAGTCGCTCTCCTCCACGGACAACCTTACCCGGCTACTGGCCCAGGAACGGTTTGCAATCAAGCGCAACTCCCGCTTCAACCCTGTGCCGGAGCATATCCACTCCTATGTCGAGCTGAACTATGTCTATGCCGGTCAATGTCCTCAGGTGGTGGACGGAACCCCTGTCCTGTTGAACGAAAATCAGGTTTTGCTGATCGACACCGACTGCCCCCACTCCATCGGCATTCTGGAGGAGGGGGACATTATGCTCAGTCTGCTGATTCCAAAGGAGTTTTTGCGGGACAACCTGTTTTTGCGGTTTTCCCAGGGCAGCGTCCTCTCCGACTTTTTCATCAACGCCATCAATGTTTAGACGGATCATAACCACTTTCTGCTGTTTCACGCGGAGAAGGACCGCCGCATCGCCCTCTTTTTACAGGAGCTGCTCTGCGAGTATCTGGACCCCTCCGTCAATTCCGAGGACATCCTGATGTATCTGTTTTCCCTCATCATGGCGGAGCTGATCAACGTGTACGAGAGCGACCTGACCCAGGAGGAGACCTTTTCCACCAGCCCCATCGTGGGGATTTTGCGGTACATCGAGCAGAACTTCGCCACCTGCACCCAGGCGTCGGTGGCGGAGCAGTTTCACATCAGCCAGAATTATGTCTCGACCCTTCTGAAAAAACACACAGGGAAAACTTATATTCAGACAGTGCAGGCGCAAAAGCTGAAATACGCCGCCAGCCTGCTGAAAAATACGGACCGGCCCGTCACGGAAATCGCCGGCGAGGCCGGGTATGAGAATGTCAGCTTTTTCTATAAAAAGTTCCAGCAGCAGTTCGGGTGTTCCCCCGGAGACTATCGGGAGCGGCGCTGACGCCCGCCCGTGGAACGGAGATGCCAACGCGGAAATTTACCGCAAGGCGCCGCACCATCCGGCGATTTCCTTTGGTCACAGTGCATTGATGCAAAGGTTCCTTAACATGAAAAGAGAGCATTACTTTTGGGGGAGAAAATTATGCCGAACATGAACTACGCCAATGTACCTTATGTAGACAAACCTGTTTCCAGGATTCTCGCGGGCACCGCCGGGCGGGAACTTGCAAAACCGGAGACCGCCGCCCCGATTTTGGACGGGGCGCTGGCCCAGGGCATCAACACCATTGACACCGCCCGCAAATACGCGGGAACGGAACACTCCATCGGGTGCTGGCTGGAGAAGCGCGGAAACCGGGCACAGGTGGTGCTCCTCTCCAAGTGCGCCCACCCCGGTATCTTTGGGCGGAAACGGGTCAATGAAAGGGCGATTCGGGCGGATTTCCGCAAGTCCGCCCAACAGCTGCGCACCGATTACATCGACATTTATCTGCTTCACCGGGATGACCCGGAGGTCCCGGCAGGCGAGGTGGTGGAGCTCTTCAACGCCATGCACGCGGAGGGGAAAATCGGGGCCTTCGGCGCCTCCAACTGGACCCACCAGCGGATTCAGGAGGCCAACGAATACGCCTGCAGCCACAATCTGATCCCCTTCACCGTGTCCAGCCCCAATTTCGGGTTGGCCGAACAGATAGGCGACCCCTGGGGCGGCGGCTGCGTCACCATCTCCGGCCCTGAAAACGAGGGTGCCCGCCAATGGTACCGCCAGCAGGATATGCCCGTCATCGCCTATTCCAGTCTGGGGCGGGGGGATGTTCTCCGGGAAGATGAAGAGCAATCAGATGGACGTGGCAAATCAGTTTCTGGACGCCGCCGCACGCAAGGGATACTGCTGTCCCCGGAACTTCGAGCGGCTGCGCCGCTGTGAGGAATTGGCTGTACGGAAGGGCTGCACGGTTCCGCAAATCGCCATGGCCTGGCTTTTTGCCCAGAACCTCAATGTCTTTGCGGTGGTCAGCACCTCCAAACCCGCCCGGTTTGCCCAGAATGTGGAGGCGCTGAATCTGAACCTGACGCAGCAGGAAGCCCAATATCTGAACCTGGAGGCGGAACAGGAAGACTAGCCTCATGCCGCTTTTTTCGCCGTTCACAATTCCTTCCACGCTTTTTTACCTTCATGCAACCTTTCAGCCGTAACATAAAATCGTTCCGAGGGGAAAGCCTCAGAGAACGATTTTATGCAAGTTTATGCAAGAAGGAGACAGCATAATGAATACAATGTATCTTTTGACCGGCGCAGCCGGTTTT
>JAJQET010000308.1 GCA_021201515.1 Clostridiales bacterium
CGGTAGGGATGAACGGCGAATTGCAGACCGACACCACCGCCGGCCGGGTGGTGAACCCCGGCCACGACATCGAGGGCAGCTGGTTCCTGGAGGAGCAGGCCAACTACACGAATGACGAGTCCCTCCGCCAGGTGGCCCGGAACATCTTCCACAACGCCATTAACGCCGGTTGGGATGAGGAATACGGCGGACTGCTGTACTTCATCGACTGCATGGGCTGCCCGCCGGAGGCCTATGAGCACGACATGAAGCTGTGGTGGCCCCACAACGAGATTCTGATTGCCTCCATGATGTTCTACCGGGACACCGGGGAGGAGGAATATCTGGACTGCTTCAATAAGACCGCCGATTATGTGGAAAAACACTTTGCCGACCCGGAGTATGGCGAGTGGTACGGCTACCTCCGTCGGGACGGTCTGCCCACTATGCCCGCCTGCAAGGGCAGCACCTTCAAAGGCCCCTTCCATGTGCCCCGCTGCCTCATCACCCTGGACAAGCTCATGGACGAGATCGAATCCGGATTTTAACCCCGCATCCCCGAACAGCACAGCCAACGCACCAAAAGGATGGAGGAGGAACGCAATGGCACTCCAGCAGCAACAGCAACAGCCGGTGGAAGGAAATATCTTTGCCCATATCAGCAACGGCTATTATCACTTTACTGCCGCGGAGCGAAAGGTGGCCGACTATGTGCTCAACCACAGTACCGAGGTGCAGTATATGTCCATTTCCGACCTGGCGGAGGAATGCAGCGTGGCGGAGGCCACCGTCTCCCGCTTCTGCCGCCAGCTGAAACTGAAGGGATACAACGCCTTCAAGCTGGCCCTGGCCAAGGCCACCGTGGCCGACCAGGGCAGCGTGGCCCCCGTTCTGGAGGGGCAGGAGGGGAACATTGACCCGGAGGACAGCCTGCCCGACCTGTGTCGGAAGCTCTACGCCGCCCAGACCGCCGCCATCGGACAGAGTATGTCCCTGATCCGGCCGGAGGCCATCGACCGGGCGGTTGAACTGCTCCAGCAGGCGGAGCGGGTCTACTGCATGGGTCAGGGGGGCTCGCTGATCCTGTCCTGGCAGGCGGCCCACCTGTTTTCCACCGTCTCCCCAAAATTCCACTTTTCCCAGGATTCCCACCTCCAGGCCACCACCGCCGCCCTGCTGACGGAGCGGGACGCCATCCTGTTCTTCTCCTACTCTGGCTCCACCAAGGACATCACAGAGCTGATGGGGCTGGCGAAAAAGCGGGGGGCCAGCATCATCCTGATCACCCGGTTCTCCAAGTCTCCGGGGGCCGCAAGGGCGGATGTGGTGCTCCAATGCGGCTCCTTTGAAAGCCCGCTCCAACTCAGCAGCATCCCCGCCGAGATGGCTCAGCTGTATGTGGTGGATGTGCTCTATAACGAGTTCGTCCGCCGGGACCCGGAGACCGCCCGCAGGAATCAGGAACGCATCGCCGAGGCTCTGGCAGAAAAGCACCTGTAGGCCGGCAAACCACGACTTTCCCAGTGAGGCAGACAGCCATGTTTCGACAAGTATTCGATCCCAACAACCTGTTCTGGCGGTTCATCAGCCGGTGCGTGGACTTTGTGGGGCTGAGCCTGTTCTGGGCCGCCCTGAGCCTGCCCATCGTCACCGCCGGGCCAGCCACCGCCGCCCTTTACTACACAGTGGTCAAAACCTTCCGCCACGGGGAGGACGGCGCCTTCGGCCTGTACTGGAAGGCCTTTGTCCAGAACCTGCGCCGGGGGATTCCGGCCACGCTGATTTTCCTGCCGGTAATGCTGTTCATCTTCTACGGCTATTCGGTCATGCACGCCAACGCCACCTCCGACCTGGGCGTGGTCATGTTTGTGGCCTACTATGTGGCCCTGATTCTTCCAATCGGGCTGTTCTGTTACCTGTTCCCCGTCATGGGGCGGTTCGACCTGACATTGAAGGAGCTGTTTCAAACCTCCTTCGCCCTGTGCGTCCGCCATCTGCCCACCACAGTGATTCTGGTGCTGCTGATCGTGGAACTGGTGATTTTCGTGCTGGAGCGGTGGTGGCCCATCTTCTTCGTGCCGGTGCTGGCCATGCTGCTGTTCTCCCTGTTCCTGGAGCGCATCTTCCCCAAGTATTTAAATGAGGAGGAGCGGGCCGCTTTGGAGGACCGGCACCCGGAGGACGGGGAATAACTGCCCAAAAACAGAGGAACCTCTGATGGCTGCGTTTGCCGCAGCGGTCAGGGGTTCCTTTTTCTGTTTGATGGACTTGCAGGCGGAGGGGGAAACAGGGGGCGGCAGTTCTGCCGCCCCCTGGGGTCATTCCTTCCAAAGATAGTGCATAAAGAGCGGGATCTGCTGATTCCAGCTCTCGCTGGAGTGGGTGCCTCCCCTTTGCTGATAGGGGTACACGCTGCACTCCTGCATCACGAACAGGCGGTTCAGCTGTAGGGAGCAGCCAACCTGCCTGGACAGATCCGCACGGGTCTCCCCCTCGTCGCCGCCCCAGCTCAGGAACAGACGGGTGTTGGAGTCCACATAGCTACCCGCAATCAGGCCGCTGAGCTCCTCGTATCCCACAGAGAAGTCGCAGGACAGGCAGGCCGCCTTTGAAAACCAGCGGTTATACTTCGCCAGGGCGTACAGGGCCAGGGTGCCTCCCATGCCGTAGCCGCCAATGGCGGTGCAGAGGCGGAAGGGGTTGGTGCGGTACCACTCATCGATCACCGGCTTCAGCTTGTACAAAATCCACTGAATCACCTCGTCCCCCTTGCCGGACAGCTCCTCACCGCTTTTCAGGCAGGAAAAGGGGCAATAGGCCTTGTCGCACTCCCCCTCGTCGCCGGGGCCGCCGATGGAGACGATGATCATCTCCTTGTCCCAGCCGTCCATAAAGGTGGCCATGCTGGCCATGACGTTGCCTGCCGCATCCCGGCAGGTGAAGGCCCTGACGCCGTCCAATAAGTACATCACAGGGTACAGCTCATCTCCCTCCTGGTAGCCGTGGGGCAGCCAAACCCGTATTTCACATTCCCGGTTCTGGAGCAGATTCGGAATCGTAAATGTCTCAATCATGCAAATATTCCTCCAAACTAAACCGGCGTCCCATGGGCGTCGGCCCTGCTGTGGGCGGCACTCTGCCGTGCCGATGTTATCCCACCCATTGCGCTTATTTTATCACAGCTTGCCAGCTCTGTAAAGGTCATTTCATAAGTTTGGAACTTTTCCTCATTCCGGCGGCATTTTGTCCAAATTTTTGTTCATTTTTCAACCGCTTCTTCCAATTTTTCGCTTGTTTTTTCGGGCGGGATATGCTACAGCCGTTCCTGCCCGGATACGCAAAAGAACCCGCCCAGCGTCGCTGCCATAGCGGGTCCCCTTGCGTTATTGAATCGTACAGGTCAGGGTGCTGGCCCCTGTCACCTCGTCCAGGTCGCTGGTATAGGCGTTGACGGAGCAGAAGCAGTACACCCAGCTGCCTGCCGCAATCTCCAGACTGCCCGCACCGGTGAGGCTTGGCTCATAGGCTTGGGGGATGTAACGGGTGGATTCGCTGAAGGCTTCCTCCAGCACATAAATCTCCCAGGTGACGTCCTCATGGCCCGCCCCGTTTTCGATGGTAAAGAGATATGTGCCGGATTCCACCGCCTCAAAGCTGTAGCAGCCGTCAAAGGCGTCCTCGGAGGTGATGACCAGGGCCGAGGCGGAGGCGTCGGCGGAGGCGTTGACCCCCCGGCTGAAGGCGCCGGCGGACACATCCCCCGCCGTCCGGGACACCAGCAGCTGACTGCTGCCCGCCTCCAGCGGGTCGCCGGTGAAGGCGTTCACCGAACAGATGCAGTAGACCTGGCCCCCTGCCGTCAGGGAAAGGGTGCCGCTGTCCGTCAGGCACGGTTCGTAAGCCTGGGGAATGTAACGGGTGGCGTCCTCAAAGGGTTCCTCCAGCACATAGACCTCCCAGGTGACCTCCTGGCCCTCTGCGTTGGACACGGTGAAGGTATAGCTGCCGTCCTCCGGGACGGTGAAGGTGTAGGCGGCGTCATAGGCGTCCCAGCTGTCAATGGTGAGCCACAGCTCCGTCTCCGACGACTCGGCCTCCGTCTCCGAAGAAGCCTCACCGGCGGACGTGCCCCCATCTTCCGTCTCAGAAGAGGCATCGCCGGAGGACGCGGCATCCTCCACCTCAGGAGCAACACCGCTGGAGGACGCGGCATCCTCCACCTCAGGGGAAACGCCGCTGGAGGATGTGGCCTCCGGGGAGACGGCGCTGGAGGAGGTGGCCTCTGTCCCGCTTGCCGCCGAGGATGCGGCTCCCTCCGGTGTATCTCCGTCGGACGCCACCCTGCCGCAGCCCGCCAGAAGGGCGGCTACCAGCAGCGCGGACAAGAGTAGGGAAAGGTACTGCTTCATCCCGGTTCCTCCTGTTCATTCTCAGTCTGATCTTATCATACTACCGGGAGGCGGATTGCGCAACAACAAATCGGTAACAACTCCGCAGGTGCCGCAGAGAAAGAAGATGTCCGGATGATTATTCGTTCTCCAGAAGCTCGGTGTAGAACTCCGCATAATCGGTGCGGCCCTGCTTCACCGCCTCGATAGCGGACCGGGGATGCTGGTTCAGCTTGCCCGTCAGCAGGTAGGGGATGTCATAGCCCCAGACCACACCGGATTCCCGCAGGGGGATGATGTGATTTTGCAGGAAGCGGAACACGGGGTACACGTTGTACTGGGGGTTCTTCAGGAAGCTGAGCAGCAGCTCCATGGAGCAGTTGCCGCAGCCCCGGCCCATGCCGTTCATGGTGGCGTCCAGGTAGGAGACGCCGTTGGCCAGGGCCTCGATGGTGTTGGCAAAGGCCAGCTGCTGGTTGTTGTGGGCGTGGATACCGATCTGCTTGCCGTACTTCTCGCCCACCTCCAGATACTGCTCGGAGAGGCGGCGCACCTGCTCCGGCACCAGACTGCCGTAGCTGTCCACCAGGTAGATCACGTCCACCGGGCTCTGGCCCAGCATCTCCAGCGCCTGGGCCAGGTCGGACTCCTTGGCCTTGGAGACGGCCATAATGTTGCAGGAGACCTCATAGCCCTTCTTCTTCGCGTCCTCCACCATGCGGATGGCGGTGGGCATCTGGTGGATGTAGGTGGCCACACGGATCAGGTCGATGACGCTTTCAGAGCGGTCCAGGATGTCCGTCTTGTAGTCGGTGCGGCCCACATCGGCCATGACGGCGATTTTTGTGTCGGAATTGTTGTCGCCCACCACGGCGCGAATGTCCTCCTCATTGCAGAACTTCCACTTGCCGAACTTGTTGACGTCGAACAGCTCCTTGGACGCCTTATAGCCAAACTCCATATAATCCACGCCGGCCTTGACGTTGGCCCGGTACAGCGCGTTCACAAATTCATCCGTAAACTCAAAATTATTTACCAGGCCGCCGTCCCGCAGGGTGGCGTCCACCACGCGGATGTCGGAACGGACAGTCATCAGATCACCTTTCTGTGCCATAGAAATTCCTCCCTATTTTTGTTGCCTGAAAAAGCCACAACGCTAGAATATCATATTTCCCTCAAAAGTCAACCCTTTTCTAAAGGGGTTGGTCAGCCCCCAGCAGCCTCCGGTGCTCCCTCACCACCAGAATCAGGCACAGCACCAGCGCCAAAGCATCGCTGACCGGCTGGGCCATGAAGATGCCGTTGATGCCCAGGGCCAGGGGAAGAAGGTAGAGGAAGGGCACCAGGAACACCACCTGCCGCAGCAGCGTCACCAGAATGGAGGGCATGGGCTTGGCGATAGCCTGGAAGAAGTTGGTCACCAGCATGACGAAGCCCAGGAAGGGCGTAATGCAGAAGTTCAGCCGCAGACCGGTGACGCCGATGGCCAGCATCTCCTCCGTGCCGCCGAAGGCCAGCAGGATCTGTCTGGGGAACAGCATCACCAGCAGCCAGATGAAGCAGGTGACCCCAACGGAGAAGGCCGTGGCCTGGTAGAGGGTGGACATCACCCGTTTGTACCGGCCTGCGCCGTAGTTGTTGCCCACAATGGGCTGAATGCCCTGGCTGATGCCGCTGGCGGGCATGATCACGAAGGTCATCACGCTGGAGATGACGGCGTAAATGCTGATGGCCGTGTCGCCGCCGTAGTTGCCCAACTGGACGTTGTAAACCAGGCTGATGAAGGCCATAGCCATCTGAGTAACCCAGAAGGCGAAACCGCAGCTAATGATCTTTCCGGACAGCTGGCCGTCCAGGTGGAAGATTTTCCCGCTGACGGTCACCAGGGTTTTGCCGCCGAACACCTGCCAGGCGCCGAAGGCGGCGGAGACGGCCTGCCCGATAACCGTGGCCCAGGCTGCCCCCACCACGCCCCAGCCCAGGGCACAGACGAACAGGGCGTCTAGGGCAATGTTGGTGACGGCCCCCACCGCGGACACGCACATCCCCATCATGGGCTTGCCGGAGACCCGGACAAAGTCCCCGCACACCATGGTCAGCCCCTGGAACAGGCAGCCCATGGCCACGATGCGGTAGTAGCTGACGGCATACTCATAGGAGGTCTCGGTCACGCCGAACAGGGTCAGAATCGGCTCCCGGAACAGCTGCAAAACCACCGTCAGCAGCACCTCAAAAATCACGACCAGCACAATGGCGTTGCCGAAGGCCCGGTTCATTTTGTCCCTGTCGTTCTGCCCGGCGAAGAGGCTGAACAGCGACGCGCCCCCGGCACTGCAGGTCAGGGCGAAGGCGATCATCATATAGGACAGGGGGAAGCAGATGGACAGCCCCGCCAGGGCGGAGGTGCCGCAGATGTTGCCCACGAACATCCGGTCAACGATGTTGTAGACGGCGGTGATGAGCAGGGAAACCGCCGCCGGGATGGAGAACCGCAGAATCAGCGGCGCCAGCTTCCCGCCCAGATAGTCTACCTCTTGCTTCATGGCGTTCAACGTCCTTTCTATCGTTCGGTTCCTAAGAAATTCAATCCATATCCTGCCGGGGCTGCCCGGACAGGTTTTCCGACATCTTTTCTATCACCTCGGAAAAGACCATCAGCTGACCGGGGGAAATGCCCCTTGTCAGCTCATCCTCCAGCTCCTTCAGGTCGGCAACCACCTGCCGCTGATGGGCAAGGGCGGCCTCCGTCACGCCGATGCGCTTCAAACGGCTGTCGCTGGCCTCTGCTTTCCGGTAAATCAGTCCGTTTTGCTCCATTTTTTTCAGCAACTCCGTCACTGTGGAGGGGCGGAGGCCGAACTCCTCCTCGATGTCCCTCTGGTAGACCGGTTCCTCCTGGGCCAGGATAAAATGCAAGGCCCTGCCCTGGGCCCCGCTGAGGCCGCTGTGGGCGGAACAGGCGTCCAGTCTGTGACGAATCTCGTTGGCGAGCCTGCTGACGGAGTGAGCTACGCTCTGGTTTGGCATCTGTGTTGCCCCCTTTAACTCTTAGTTTCCTAAGTATTATACTCCGCCATTTTCCCGGTGTCAACCCCTTGGGCGAAAAAAGTGCAGGCCGCACGAAAAAACAGGCTGCGGCATCCCTCTCCGAAATACCGCAGCCCGGTTCCTTATATCACATAATCGTTCCAGTCGCCTTCCCGGTGCATCAGGTCGGCCAGGGTGATGCCCTCCAAATAGTCCCGGATGACCTGATCCAGCCCCTGCCACAGGGCCAGGGTGCGGCACTCCGCCATCCGGGGACAGGGGGCGGCCCCGGCCTCCAGGCAGGACACCGGCGACAGGGACTCCTCCGTCAGCGCCAGGATGCTGTAGACCGTGTACTGCTCCGGCGCCCGGGTCAGGCGGTACCCGCCCCCCTTGCCCCGCAATCCGGCCAGGAACCGCTCCTTTACCAGCAGCTTGATAATGCTTTCCAGGTATTTTTCTGAAATCTCCTGCCGCTCCGCCACCGTTTTCAGCGGAATATAGTCCTCGGCCTGATGCTCTGCCAGGTCAATCATCACGCGGAGCGAATAGCGCCCCTTGGTGGAAATCAGCATATGGAAGCCCCTTTCCGGTTTGGTATCTCTATATTTCCTATTATATAGTAGGTTGGTTGGAAAATCAATCGCAATTTTTTCCAATCCCCCCTTGACAACCGGGGCCTGCCGTCCTATAATGTGTATAAACCTATAGGGAAGGTTGGTATAAACAATGAAGCCAACGCCTTCCCTGCAACCAATCGCACACCGCGGTTGCGGCGCGTCCGTGCAAACCCATGTATCATGAATCTGTCTGGAGGAATCTGTTATGAGCGCTATTTACACATCCGCTGACCAGTTGATCGGCAAGACCCCCCTGCTGGAGCTGACCCATCTGGAGCGGCAGGAGGGGCTGGAGGCCAAAATTGTGGCCAAGCTGGAGTATCTTAACCCCGCCGGTTCCGTGAAGGACCGCATTGCCAAGGCGATGATCGACGACGCCGAGGCCCGGGGCCTGCTGAAGCCGGACTCCGTCCTCATCGAGCCCACCTCCGGCAACACCGGCATCGGTCTGGCCTCCGTGGCCGCCGCCCGGGGCTACCGCATCATCATCGTCATGCCGGAAACCATGAGCGTGGAGCGCCGCCAGCTGATGAAGGCTTACGGCGCGGAGCTGGTGCTGACGGACGGGGCCAAGGGCATGAAGGGGGCCATCGCCAAAGCGGATGAGCTGGCAAAGGAAATCCCCAACAGCTTCATTCCCGGCCAGTTTGTGAACCCCGCCAA
This sequence comes from Clostridiales bacterium, assembly GCA_021201515.1. Classification (GTDB taxonomy): domain Bacteria; phylum Bacillota; class Clostridia; order Oscillospirales; family Oscillospiraceae; genus Onthomonas. The sequence continues at coordinate 8,678 of JAJQET010000308.1, forward strand.
CCCCGCCGCACACAGGGCCACCACCGGCCCGGAGATTTGGGCGGATACGGACGGCCAGGTGGACATCTTTGTGGCCGGTGTGGGCACCGGCGGCCCCGTCACCGGCGTGGGGCCTATCTGAAGGAGCAGAACCCCAACGTGCAGGTGGTGGCGGTGGAACCG
>JAJQET010000096.1 GCA_021201515.1 Clostridiales bacterium
GGACTATATACCTCATGAACATCTGCCTACCTTTAATTCCACCGTGATCGAACTGTATCTTCACCGCATCCCCGGCCTCAGCGAGCAGTTCGTCCTGTTCAACGACGATATGTATCTGACGGCCCCCACCCAGCCGGAGGAATTTTTCCGGGACGGTTTGCCCTGTGAGTCTGCGCTGTTGGATGCCATCACGGCCAACGAACCGGGGAACCTGCTGCCCTATTTACAGGTCAATAACTTCGGAATTATCAACCGCCGCTTTCAGAAGCGGGAGGTGCTGCGCAAGAACGCAGGGAAGTTTTTTACGTGGAAATATGGCAGGGAGCTGCCGCGGAATCTGCTTCTGGCCCCCTTTCAGCACTTTTCCTGTTTTCGGGATCCCCACCTGCCCAGCGCCTACCTGAAGCGCACCTTTCAGGAGGTGTGGGACGAGGAGGGGGCGCTGCTGGAGGCCAGCGGCATGGAGCGGATCCGCAGCCGGATGGATTACACCCACTGGCTGATGAAGGCCTGGCAGATCTGTGAGGGCAACTTTGTCCCCCGTCCCACCTCCTGGGGCAGACATTTTGAGCTGCATGAGGACAGCCAATTCAACCAGGCCATTGAGAAACAAACCTACCATGCCATTTGTCTGAACGACAGCTATATGACTGTGGATTTTGAGGGAATCCAGCCCACGTTGGTCCAGAGCTTCCAGAAAATCCTCCCGGAGCCGTCCACCTTTGAATGTGATTCGGCGCAAACCCCCGCTTCCCCCTGACTGTAAAGGACTCTGAGTACTGTGATAAGGAACTTCTTCAAAAAGCAGAGCTGGAAAAGCTGGCTCTTTCTGCTGATCGTGGCGCTGCTGGTCTTTGAAAGCCCCATCGAGTCGGCGTGGGAGCCCTTCTCCTACCTGGATGAGGTGTTTGGACTGCTGTTCTTCCCCTTGCTTCTCCTGCGGGTGGTTCGGCGCCACGCCTGGCCCCGGCTCACCCGGCGGCAGTGGGTTATGGTGGCGCTGCTTGGGGTGGTGCTGCTGACCGGTTTTGCGGGCTATCTCATCAACCGGTATCAGCCCCTGTGGAACACCCTGTGCGATGCCTTTACCAATGTGAAGTTTTACCTGGTCATCGGCGTGGGCTATATGCTGTTTGAAGAATGTGACTTTGAACGCATGGAGCGGGAAATCTATCCCGGGCTGAATCTGATCACCCTGGTGCTTTTCGGCGTGTGCCTGTTCGACCTGGTGTTCCAGGTCTACCCCAGTGAAAGCCGCTGGGGGCTTCGGGCCATTCAGCTGTTTTACAACTCCCAGACCACTTTGGCGGCCGAGGGGGTGTTCCTGTCCGCCCTGTACCTCCGCATCTATGAGTACAAGAAGATGCAGGTGCTGCCCTGGCTGGGGATGCTCTGCTTTATTATGATGTGGACGCTGCGGTTCAAGGCAATCTGCGCGGTGTTCTGCATCCTGTTGCTCTGGTGGCTGGTTTGCCGCAGAGGGAAGAAGCTGACCCCATTGACCTGGGGCGTCCTGGGGGGCGGCGTCGTGGCCATCGGACTGCCCCAGATGTTGTTTTATTTCTATAAAGGAATGCAGGAGTACTATGCCCGGCCCATCCTGACCCTGGCCTCCTTCTATGTGGGGGCGGACTATTTCCCCTTCGGCACGGGGTGGGCCACCTATGGGTCCTACCTCTCCGTCTCCCCCTTCTCCCCGGTCTACGAGATGTACCAGCTGAATCAAATCTGGGGCCTGTCGGAGAAGTATTCCCAGTACATTGCAGACAACTTCTGGCCCATGATTCTGGGTCAGTGCGGCTATATCGGCCTGGCCTGCTATGTTGCGCTGGTAGCGCTGCTGGGCCTCGCCGTTTTGCGGCTGGGGAAGAAGAACGCATACGCCTATGCCTCTGGCCTGCTGACCATGCTCTACCTGCTGATTTGCAGCACCAGTGAGTCCGCCTTTGCCGGCCCTGTGGCGATTCCCTTTGCCTTCCTCCTGGGCTTCCTGTTCGCGGAGGACGGAGCGGAAAGGCAGGCCCCGTGATGCGCAAACTGTTGCAGCGCTATCAGGCGCTGTCGCTGCCGATGCGGACGGCCATTTGGTTCACTGTCTGCAACTTTTTGCAGCGGGGCACATCGCTGATCACCGTCCCCATTTTCACCCGTCTGCTCACCACGGAGGAGTACGGCCTGTGCAACGTCTATTTCTCCTGGTTTGAGATTTTTGTGCTGTTTGCCTCGCTGAAGCTGCCCTATGAGGGCTTAAACAACGGCCTGATTCGCTATGAATCGGACAAGGACGGCTATGCCTCCTCCATCGTGGGGCTGATGGCGGTGCTGACGGTGGTGGAGCTGGCGGTCTACCTGCTGTTCCGGCAATGGATCGATGCCGTGACCGGGTTCAGCACGGTCATCACAGTGTTCCTCTTCATCGAGGTGTGCTTCAACCCGCCCCTCTACCTGTGGATCAACCGGGAGCGGTTCGACTTCCGCTACCGCATGCCGGTGGTGGTCACCCTCTTGAGTACGGTGCTGACCCCGGTGATTGCGGTGGTGGCCGTGCTGAACACCAGCTACAAGGCGGAGGCCCGCATCATCGCCACTTCGGCGGTGCAGGGGGTCTTTGGGCTGATTCTCGCCCTGCGGCTGCTGCAAAAGGGTAAGGTGTTCTACAAGCGGGAGTACTGGCGGTTTGCCCTGACCTTCAACCTGCCGCTGCTGTTCTACTACCTGTCCCAGACGCTGCTGAACCAGGCGGACCGCATTATGATTCAGTATTACGTCTCCACCGGCAAGGCGGGGATTTACAGCGTGGCCTATTCGGCGGCGTCGATTTTGCAGCTGCTGATTTCCGCCATCAACGCCTCCTATAACCCCTGGATGTACCGCAAGCTGAAAAGCCAGACCTATCGGGAGGTGAAGGAGGTTTCGCTGCTGATTCTCCTGCTGCTGGCCGGGGTGACGCTGATGCTGATGGCCTTTGCCCCGGATCTGGTCTACATCCTGGCGGGAGAGACCTACGCGGAGGCTATCTGGGTGATTCCGCCGGTGGCGGCCAGCGTGTTCTTCATCTTCGTCTATATGCTCTTTGCCAATGTGGAGATGTATTATGACGAGGTGCGGCCCATCTCCCTGATCTCCATCCTCTGCTCGGTGGTCAACGTGGTGCTGAACGCCCTGTTCATCCCCCGCTACGGCTACCTGGCCGCCGGGTGGACGACGCTGGTATCCTATGTGCTGCTGGCGGTGCTTCACTTCCTCTTTATGAAGCGGGCCTGCCGACGCCACCAGATCGGGGAGACGCTGTTCAATGAGCGGCTCCTGCTGGTCATCAGCTTGGGGGTAATCGCCTCCGCAGGGGTCATGCTGTGGCTGTACACCCTGGGATGGGTGCGCTATGTAATTTTGGTCGTTGGTCTGGCGGTGCTGTTCTGGCAGCGCCAACGGCTGATAAAGGTTGTGAAACAAATCCGTGGATAGCAAGAGAGAAGGAGTTGACCCGGAGGCAGGACGCAGCACCGCCAGCCTGGGCTTTTTTAACCTGGCCAGGGGGCTTGGAACGCTCTTTGTGTTGTTGGGCCATTCCATCACAGTGTATTACCCGAAAACGGAAGCGGTCTACGACGCACCCTTTTCCGGCTGCGGGACGGTGCTGGGCGGCAGCGTGATGGCGCTGTTCTTTTTCATCAGCGGTTACGGCTTCTACCAGCGCAGCCCCCGCAAATGCGTCTCCATTCAGGCGAAGCTATTGTTGAAGCCCTACTGCCTGTCGGCGTTGGCCGTGCTGCTGACCAAGCTGCTGCTGGCGGTGGTGGAGCGGCGCTCCTTCCTGGCCCACGGCGGCGAATATGTGCTGACCTACCTGCTGGGGCTGAACGCGGAGGGCGGCGGCCAGCTGGGAGGCATTCCGGTGGAATCCGTGGGCATCTTCTGGTTTGTGCTGGCGCTGATGAACGGCTGGATTTTATACAACAGCATCCTGCGCGTGAAACGGAAGGGGCTGCAATGGGCCCTGGTGGCGGGCTGCGTCCTGCTGGGCTACGGGCTGACCCTGATTTCCTCCGTGTGGCCCTTCTGCCTCCATATGTCCCTGATGGCGGTGGGCTACCTGGCGGTGGGGCGGCAGATTCGGGAGCGTGAACTGCTGGAGCGGCAGCTGCCCCTTTGGCTCTACGGTCTGCTGGCCCTGCCGGTGCTGGCATCCTTCGCCTGGGGGCAGGTGGATATGCTCACCGGCACCTGGAGGCTGGGGCTGCTGGACGTGCTCAGCACCTTCTGCCTGGGCTTCCTGCTGATGCGCCTCTATACCCGGTTCAACCGAAGGGAGCGGCGGGGCCGGCTGGTTGGGCTGCTGGAGGCCGGGGGCTTTCGCTCCATGTGGGTGCTTTGCATCCACGGGTACGAGAAGGTGATTTTCCCCTGGTACCGGCTGACGCAGTGGCTGCCGCACAGGCCGCTGCTGGGCAGCTGCCTGTGCCTTGTGGCGCGGTGCCTTGTGATTTTTGTGCTGTACTGGATTCTGACCTGGGTGAACCGGCTGCGGAAGGGCCGGAAGTGGTCCCGGAAGGGGAAAATCACCCTGGAGTGAGGGGAGGAAACTGCCATGCTGACCTCGTTTGCCGGGCTGCTGCAACGGATGGAGGGGGACTATGCCCCCCGCACTGCCTTCCGGTACTGGGAGGACGGGGCGGTGCGCTCCGTCACCTACGGGCAGTACGCCGGGGACATCCGGCGCTTTGCCGCCTGGCTCAGGGCCAACGTTCCGGCGGCGGAAGGGCGGCAGGTGGGGCTGCTGGCCCGGAACCACTACCACTACGCGGTGTGCCTGCTGGGCATCCTGACGGCGGGGGCGGTAGCGGTGCCCCTGAACGTGGAGGAGAACTGGGACAATATCCGCTCCCAAATCCGCCGGGCCGACCTGGTCTGCCTCCTCCATGACGGGGATTATTTGCAGCGGGAGCCTGCCCTTGGGGAAGCCTTTGGCGGCATCCTGGCCCCCCTGGACGGTTACACCCAGGCGGAGCCGGAGGCTCAGGCCCCGGCTCGGCGGAATCCGGAGGAGATGGCGATTCTGATGTTCACCTCCGGCACCACCGGCCGCAGCAAGGGCGTGATGCTGTCCGAGAAGAACTGCTTCACGCCCCTGCGCTTTTTCGTCCAGACCTCCCAGGTCAACATTCAAATGGAGACGCCCAGGGTCTTTTATGTGGTACCCATGTACCACATCTCCGGGCTGTCCGGGCTTCTGACCTGGATGGCCGCCGGGGCGGCGCTGAACCTGTGCATCTCCATGAAGTATCTTTACCGGGACCTCCAGGCCATGCCCAGCGACCATGTCAGCGTGGTGCCCATGATTTTGCAGCTGTGGTATAAGGACCTGCGCCGGGGCCACCGGGAGCGGCTGGGGGAGCTGCGGAACATCTCCTGCGGCGGGGCCGATGTGGACGCCGGCCTCTTTGCGGCCTTCCGGGAGGCGGGCATCTCTGTGATGCAAGGCTATGGGCTGACGGAGATCTTCGGCGGCGGCACCATGAACTGCTCCACCGACCCGGCGAAAAGCGCCTCGGTGGGCCTCCCCGGCGAAGGGTGCCGGCTCAAACTGATGGACGGCGAGGTCTGTCTGAAAAGCGACGCGGTGATGTTGGGCTACTATCAGGACCCGGAGGCCACGGCCCAGGCCATTCAGGACGGCTGGCTCCACACCGGGGATTTGGGGTACCTGGACGAGGACGGCTACCTCTACCTCACCGGGCGGAAAAAGAATTTAATTATTCTCTCCAACGGGGAGAATGTCAGCCCGGAGGAGCTGGAGCAGGCGCTCCGCCGGACGCCGGAGGTTTGCGAGGTGATGGTGGGGGAGGCCCGGAACGCCATCTGTGCTGAGGTCTACCCCGCATACCCCAGAGGCTGCACAGCCCAGAAACGGGAGGACATCCGCAGCCGGATTCGTCAGGCGGTGGGGGCGCTGAACGGCGCCCGTTCGGCCTTCCAGCAGATTCGCTGCCTCTGCTTCCGGGAGGAGCCGTTCCCCAAAACAGCGACGGGGAAGCTGATACGCTATCAGCACGCCTTCCCCGTGGGAGAGGAGGAAACACAATGACCATTCAACAGGTGAAGGACAGGGTGATCCGGGTGATCCGCACCTCCACCGAGACGGAAAAGCCCGTCACCCCGGAGACAAGGCTGGTGACGGACCTGGAGCTGTCCTCCATGGAGGTGCTGGTGCTGATGGGGGATTTGGAGAGCGCCTTCCGCGTGGTCATCCCCGTCTCGCGGGTGGACCATGTGGAGACGGTGGAGGAGCTGTGTCAGGTCATCATCGACCTTCTGCGATAAAAAACTGCGATAAAAAAGCTGCCTGTCCGTGGACAGGCAGCTATAAAGGACTTGCGGCGGAGGAAAATCTGTCGAAACAACCGGGAAGCCGTCAGGCGCTGCTCAGCGGCGTCCTGAGGTGCGGAGCATTAGCTCCGCACACCCTGGAGCTGGTGAATCAGGCCGATACGGTTGGTCTTGAAGTGGAAGAAGGGGCGGGACTCCAGCTGGATGATTTCCACCGGGCGCATATAGGATTTCAGGCAAGCCATGACCTTGTCCTGAATGTCCTCCACGGTGTAGCCCTCATGGAGCACCACATAGAGGTAGGGCAGGAAGCAGCCGGGATGGTCCTCATCGGGGGCGATGACAAAGAACTCGTCCTCAATGCCCTCGATGTCGGCGTCCGCCACCAGGTTCTCCATAGGCAGGGTGGCCAGGTCGCCGCCCTGATACCGGGGGGAGCTGCCTCTGGTGAGGACGTAAACCACACCGTCTTCGTTCATGTAGCCCAGGTCGCCCATGTGCAGCCAAACCTTGCCGTCGGCATGGGTCTGGAGGGCCTTTGCGGTGGCGACGGGGTCGTCATAGCCCAGCATATTGCCCGGGCCGGTCTTGCAGATCTCACCAATCTGGTTGCAGCCAAGCTCCTCCTGGGTGCCGGGCTTAAAGACGCTCAGGGTGGTCAGCGGCATGGGGATGCCGATGTTGCCGTTGCCCATGGGATGGGGAGTCATGGGCAGGGACACGTTGGAGCCGGCCTCGCTGGAGCCGTAGCCGGAGGTGAAGCGGACATGGCAGTTGTGATCCTCCAGCCACTTCTGCGCCGTCCTCAGCTGGGCATTGTTCGTGGATTCTGCACCGGCGCCGGCGGAGTACAGGTGGGACAGGTCATAATCGTCGGGGATACGGGTGCTGTGAACCAGCGTGTCTGTAAACATGGGAAACAGGCACCAGTTGTTGGGGCGATAGCGCATCAGCTCCAAATCCACATCCTTCGGGTCGCAGAAGGGATCCAGAATCAGAATCCGATTGGAGGCCAAAGGCAGCAGCGTCATGGAGACGACCACGGCCACCAGGCTGGGGGGGGGCAAAATGGTGTGCATCCAGGTGGGACGGATGCTGCTGGGGGCACCATAGAAGTTCATCTGATGGATGATACCGATCATGGTGTTGGCGGAGTGGATCACCTGCTTGGAGGGGCCGGTGGAGCCGCTGGTGTAGGCCCGGTACAGGGGGCGGTGGCAGTCCTCGGCGGCCTCCACGGTGCCGGTATAGCTTTCACCCAGGGCCAGAAACTCCTGCCAGGTGATGGTGCCGGAGCCGCTGGCGGGCGTGTCGGGATAAAGAGCGTCCAGGGAGTTCTGAACATAATCGGGAATGGCGTCATAGCTGCCGCTGTTCATCGGGCTGACCAGGATGGCAAGCTCCGTGGCGCTGCCGGAGCGGTAGGCGTCCAGCTCGGCCTGAGACAGGAAGTCATGGGCGATGATGACCTTGGAGCCGGACTTCCGGACGGCCTCCACGTTCTCCTCCAGGGTGTTGTCCCGACACAGGAGGGAGGCACCGATCTTCTCGGCAGCCAGCAGCAGAACGAAAAATTCCGGCACGGTCTGGAGGAATACGGGAATCTGGTCGCCCTCCTGGAACCCAACGGCCCGAAGGCTCTTCGCCGCGGCATCCACCGTCTGGAAGAGGGTCTTCCAGGAAACGTCCTTGCCATAGTAATTCATGGCGGTCAGGTCCTCGCTGAGGCAGTTGTCCTTCAGGTACTGCATCAGGGTGCACTCCGGAATCTGAATCTGGTCCAGCCCTGCGGGGTAATATTTCATCCAGGGGCGGTCGATACTGGGCTTGCCAGTCAATTTAACGTCATTCATAATAGTAGTCTCCTTATTTTTTCCACTCCCGCCACACCGGTAAGAGTTTCGTTAATGGGTTCCTTCCAGAACCTCATTTACTATAGCACAGGCCGGGGCGGAAAGCACGAGAATGTGCAGGAGGAAAAAATGCGAAAATGGAATCACCCGGCAAAAATGGAATCGCTTGTCAAAATTTTGTGAATCACGTGGAATTTAATTCCAATTGCCAGACAAATGCGGCGCAAACAGAGCAGAGAGGCAGGTAGTACAACATGGAAGAAAAGAACCGATTCAGCAGGCTGCTGGAACAGCTCATGTCAGAGGCGGAGATCAAGAACTACACTCTGGCCCAGGAACTGCAATACGATGTCTCTTACATCAGCAAATGGATCAGCGGGCGTATGCTCCCGGCGGAAAAGACGGAGCGGAAGGTGCTCAGCGGCATCAGCCACTGCATCGTCTCCGCCGCCAGCGAGGAAGGGCTGGCCAACCTGCGGACAGATTACAACATCGACCCCACCGACCAGCTGGAGATGGCAATCTATGACCATCTGGCGGCGGAGTATAACTACGTCCGGGAGCAAGAGAAGAACAACGACGCCGGCATCGGGGGGAAAACCTACTACTACCCGGAGCTGTCCATGGCCCAGTACCTGGCGAAGATGCAGCATCC
>JAJQET010000026.1 GCA_021201515.1 Clostridiales bacterium
CAGGGTGGTGGCATACCACTGGTTCAGGTCCTTCTGACGGGCTTTCAGCTCCGGCAGCTTTTGCTCCGGATAGTAGACCAGGGTGGCCAGGTCTGCCCGCTCCCTGGCGGAAACGGTGTCGGCAAACAGCTGGTCGATCTTCTCCCGGATGACGCCGGAGGCGCTGTTCAGGATGTGAAGAAAGGCTTCGTGCTCGCCGTGGAGGTCACTCATAAAATGCTCTGTGCCCTTGGGCAGGCGCAGCAGGGCCTCGATGCGGATGATCTCACTGGAGGCGGCTGCCACGGTGGGATATTTTTCGGAGAGCAGGCGCAGATAGCGCAGCTGCTCATCGGTCAACGGTTGCTGGGTGACCATGAAGATTCCTCCTTATGATCGTGCGATGGAACCCGAAGATGGAAAACGCATGGCCGGGACGAAGAAAGTTGACGGCCACATTTTCTTAAGTCCTATCATACCACAGATAGGCAGCATTCTCAATCTGTTGGTGCAACTTTTTTCTGCCGGAAGGGTGGTGCGGAAAAGATGAAAGTGTTATTGACCTGTCAAAATCTACATGATAAAATATGAAAACAGACGATTGACCGAGAGTGGAACGCTCAGTTTATCCGAGGGGGAAGCATCATGAGAGTAACGAATTTATTCATCCTGTTTTGCGCTGCAAGCTTGTTGCTGACTGCGTGTGGGTCGTTTGCGGAGACATCCTCTGAAAGCAGCACTGTGGTCACTGCTGCTGCGATTTCCGGAACGGAGGGCGCAAACTCGAACGAAGAGTGTGAGAATTTATTTGACGACAATGTCACTACAAAATGGTGTACGTCCAGTATGGATCATCCATATGTAATATGGGAAACCTCCTCGGCAATTGCGGTTACGGGATACTCCATCACAACGGCGAACGATAACGAGCGGTACACCGGAAGGAATCCGTCAGACTGGACGCTGTATGGATACAACGGCAGCGATGCGCCGGGTACAGATTCCTCAAAATGGGAAATTATCACACAAGTGGAAAACGATACGACCCTGAAGGATGTAAATTATACGCAGTATACGTTTGAACTTTCCGAAGCTGCATCGAAATACAACTATTATATGCTGGTGATCGATGCGGTACAGAGCGGCAGCACGATGCAGATGTCGGAGTTTGTCCTGAATTTCTCCGGCGGAAGCACCACCGCGGTATCAACCACACAGACAACCACTTCGGACTCCGACGATTCCGGCCTGGAGGATGAGAGTGCCATTTATTTTGTTGGTTCCACATATATATACGACGGTTGCAGCTATGATTTGCAGGTCGGTGACAGCATCTCACTGTACAATCCGAATGTGCCTGCGTCCACCTACTATGCGTATTATTGGGAAGTATCCAGCGGTGACAGCAGTCTGGTCACGTTGGATCATTCCGAAGACGGCTCATGCTTTGTGATGGCAAATGGCGTGGGAACGGTGGAGGTTTTATGTGGATTGCAGTATACCTTTGTCACTGGTTACATCTACGGCGACACAGTGGTACGGGAATATACAATCACCATTAACATATCGGAGCGCGGCAGCACCTTGACGGAAAGCGTTGGCAGTGTTTCAAATGGCGTTTGCCCACGGTGCCATGGCGCAGGGACGATCGATACGGTGGACGGTGAGCAGCTGTGCCCGTGGTGTTTGGGAAGCAAAAAGTGGTCTAACTGATGGATTATTTACGTTCCGCTTCTCCAATGCCGGCAAAAAGCAGCCGCTAACCGAAAAGTGTCTTAATGGAACCCCTAAAACTGTTTCTGCAGTATCTGACAAACTCTTTTGCTGCAGAAATGCATTATAAAATCCGGAATCTTTCAGGCGTCCCCTCAACAAGTGATTATGCCGTGGTGCCCGACCAACCGATTTTTTATTTCTGACTGAACTTTTTTGCGGCAAGTTCAGGAATTGTCAAATCGTTTTGCGGCAATTTGACAATTTGCGGAACGATTTGCTGCCAAATTTGTCACAGGCATATTGACAGCGTCTGTGGAATCTGGTACAATTCCAGAAAGGACATGAAATTCGCTTTGCAAATGAAAACAGCTTTCTTTTTTAAGATGGCCGTATCCGGGCGGGCGGTTCATATCCTGTTCTTATGTGTGAGAGCCAGTTCAAGACAGAAAGAGTGGACGGTTATTGTATGAAGACAGCATTGGTCATTATGGCGGCAGGCATGGGCAGCCGCTTCAAGGGCGGCATGAAACAGCTGGAGGGCGTGGGCCCCAACGGTGAAATTATTACGGACTATTCCGTTTACGACGCATTGGAGGCGGGCTTTGACGAGATTATCTTTATCATCCGCCATGACATTGAGGAGGCGTTCCACGCCGCCGTAGGGCAGCGGCTGGTCAGCGCCGGCGTCCCCGTCCGGTACGCCTATCAGGAGCTGACCGATCTGCCCGCCGGGGTGGATGCCGCCCGGCTGCTGGCCGGCCGGACGAAGCCCTGGGGGACGGGGCAGGCTGTCCTCTCCTGTAAAGGGATTCTGGACTGCCCCTTTGCGGTCATCAATGCGGATGATTACTACGGCAAGGAGGCCTTCCGCCGGATGCATCAGTTTTTGCAGGAGGGCGTCGCCCGGCGCACCTACTGCATGGCGGGCTTCCGGCTGAAGAATACTCTGTCTGACCACGGCAGCGTCACCAGAGGCATCTGCAAGACGGACGATACCGGCCGGCTGGTGGGCATCACCGAGACAAAGTACATCGAAAAGGCCCCCAACGGCGTGGACGCCATGGTCAGCGGCGTCCTGGTGCCGGGGGACACGCTGGTGTCCATGAATATGTGGGGCCTTGACCTGGAGTTCCTGGACGTGCTGGAGGACGGCTTCCGCACCTTCCTCCAGAAGCAGCAGGAGGGCAGCACGGAGGAGTATCTGCTGCCCACTATCATCGGCGGCATGGTGGCTGCCGATACCGCCAGGGTGACAGTGCTGCCCACCGGTGGCAAATGGTTCGGCGTCACCTACCGGGAGGACAAGCAGGGCGTCGTGGACAGCATCCGGGCGCTGATCGACCAGGGCGTGTACCCTGAGAGAGTGTTCTAATTGATTTTTAATCGCAGCAACCCGCAGCGGGGAGGCATTGGCCGCCCGCTGCGGGCTTATTTTTCTGCCGTCACGGGTGACGGCTCCGGGATTATTCAGGAGCCTTTGCCCGTTGCCCTCCAGCAGAGTTTCAAAAACTTTCACGAACTCATCATTGACGGAGAAAAGGGAAAATGCTACAATGAACTGAATATCATGAATGATGGAGCAGTATGACTATGTGGATTGCAGACCGGTGGAAGGACTATGAACTGATCGACTGCGGCGGCGGCGAGAAGCTGGAGCGCTGGGGCGGCGAGATTCTGGTGCGCCCCGACCCCCAGGCCATCTGGAACACCCCCCGCACCCACCGGGGCTGGAAGAAAAACGACGGGTACTATCTCCGCTCAAAAACCGGCGGCGGCCACTGGGAGAAGGACAGCCTTCCCGCCAGCTGGCAGATTCGGTATGACGACCTGACCTTCAAGGTGGGCCCCATGAACTTCAAGCACACCGGCCTCTTCCCGGAGCAGGCCGCCAACTGGGACTGGGCCAGGCAGATGATCGGGCGCCAGCGGCGGCAGGTCAGCGTGCTGAACCTGTTCGCCTACACCGGCGGGGCCACGGTGGCCTGCGCGGCGGTGGGGGCCAGGGTGTGCCATGTGGACGCGGCCAAAGGCATGGTGGCCTGGGCGAAGGAGAACGCCCGCCTCTCCGGGCTGGAGAACGCCCCGGTGCGCTGGCTGGTGGACGACTGCACCAAGTTTGTGGAGCGGGAGATTCGCCGGGGCCACCGCTACGACGCCATCATCATGGACCCGCCCTCCTACGGGCGGGGCACCGGCGGCGAGGTGTGGAAGCTGGAGGAGAACCTCTATCCCTTCCTGGAGCTGACGGCCCAGGTGCTGTCGGACAGGCCGCTGTTCGTGCTGGTGAACTCCTACACCACCGGCCTGGCCCCGTCGGTGCTGACCTACCTGCTGGAAACGGTGTTTTCCCGGAGGTTTGGCGGCCACACCGAATCGGGGGAGCTGGGCCTTCCGGTGACGGAGTCCGGCCTGGTGCTGCCCTGCGGGGCCACCGGACGCTGGCAGGCGGAATAACACGCAAGGAGCTTTTACATGGCAAACAGAATCATTGAGATACAGAACGTGACCTTCTCCTATCAGGAAGAGGAGGGGCAGAAGTCCCCCAGGGTGCTGGACAGCGTCAGCCTGGACATTGAGGAGGGCAGCTTTGTGGCGGTGCTGGGGCACAACGGCAGCGGCAAGTCCACCCTGGCCAAGCATATGAACGCCGTGCTGCTGCCCGCCGGCGGCACCGTCTATGTGGACGGCATCGACACCGCCGACGATGACCGCTGGCTGGACGTCCGGCGGACGGTGGGCATGGTGTTCCAGAACCCGGACAACCAGATCGTGGCCAACGTGGTGGAGGAGGATGTGGCTTTTGCCCCGGAGAACCTGGGGGTGCCCTCCGCAGAGATTCAGCAGCGGGTGGACGAGGCCCTCAGCATCGTGGGCATGAGCAAGTATGCCCAGCACGCCCCCCATCTGCTGTCCGGCGGGCAGAAGCAGCGGGTGGCCATCGCCGGGGTCATCGCCATGCAGCCCCGGTGCATCGTCCTGGACGAGCCCACGGCCATGCTGGACCCCATCGGCCGACAGGAGGTCATGGAGACCATCCTCCGCCTGAACCGGGAGCGGGGCACCACTGTGGTGCTGATCACCCACCACATGGACGAGGCGGCCCAGGCTCAGCGGCTGGTGGTGATGGACCACGGCAAAATCGTGGCCGACGGCCCGCCCAAAACGGTGTTTCAGGACGTGGAGGGCATCCGCCGGCTGGGGCTGACGGTGCCGGACACGGTGGGGCTGCTCTATGAGCTGAAACAGCGGGGCATGGATGTGCCGCTGGACGCCCTCAGTGAGGACGAATGTGCCGACGCCATCGTGGCGGCGCTGCGCCAGGGAAAGGACGAATGAGTTGGAACCAGTGATTGAAACCCGGCAGCTGTGCTGCACCTACAGCGTCGGCACCCCCTTTGAGCATAAAGCGCTGATCGATGTGGATTTCCGGGCCTACCCCGGGGAGTATATGGGCATCATCGGCCACACCGGCTCCGGCAAATCCACCCTGATTCAGCACCTGAACGGCCTGTTGAAGCCCACCTCCGGCCAGGTGCTGGTGGACGGGGAGGACATCTGGGAGACCAAGGAGCGCACCCATGCCGCCCGGTTCAAGGTGGGGCTGGTGTTCCAGTACCCGGAGTATCAGCTCTTTGAGAACACGGTGTATGAGGACATTGCCTTCGGCCCCAAGAACATGAAGCTGCCGGAGGATGAGATTGACCGCCGGGTACACGAGGCGGCCTATTTTGTGGGCCTCCGGGACGACCTGCTGCAAAAAAGCCCCTTTGAGCTGTCCGGCGGCCAGAAGCGCCGGGTGGCCATCGCCGGGGTCATCGCCATGGAACCCAAGGCGCTGATTCTGGACGAGCCCACGGCGGGGCTGGACCCGGCGGGCCGGGACGGGGTGCTGAAAAACATCCGCCACTATCACGACGCGAAGAACGCCACCGTCATCATCGTCTCCCACTCCATGGAGGATGTGGCCAGGATGGTAGACCGGGTGGTGGTGGTGAACGACGGCAGGCTCCCCCTGGACGGCACACCCAGGGAGGTGTTCTCCCACGGGGACGAGCTGCGGGCCATGGGGCTGAACACCCCCCAGCTGACCCGGCTGTTCCAGAAGCTGAAGGCCAGGGGCCTGCCGGTGGAGGACAATATTTACACCATGGAGGAAGCGGTGGCCGCCCTGACCGCCCTGCATAGCGGACAGCGATGTTGAGAAACCCTGCCCCACCTAATTGAGAGATTTGAGATAAGGAGGCCCGCCCATGCCTGCAACGGATTCCCTGAAGCATCTGCTCTGGCTGAGCCAGACCCTGGATACCCAGACAGCCTGGCAGGTCTATACCCACTTCGGCTCCGCCTCCGGGGCCTACTATGGGGACAGGCGGGATTACCGCCTGCTGCCCTTCCTCCAGGCCCGTCAGATCGCGCTGCTGGAGGACAAGTCCCTGCGCCGGGCGGAGGAGATTCTGGCGGACTGTCAGGAACGGGGGATTCAAATCATCACTGTCCAGGACGCTGTCTACCCGCCCGCCCTCCGGGACATCGAGGACCCGCCTCTGGTGCTGTACCTCCGGGGGCAGGCGCTGAACCTGAACGCCCCCTTCATCGTCGCCATGGCGGGGACCCGCCACGCCACCCCCTACGGGAAGAAGCTGGCCCACAGCTTCGCCTTCGACCTGAGCCGGGCCAGCCTGCTGGTGGTCACCGGCGTGGTGGTGGGCTGTGACGAGAACGCCCTGTTGGGGGCTTTGCAGGCGGGGCAGCCGGTGGGGGCTGTGGTGGCCGGCGGCGTGGATGTGCCCTATTACAACACCGACGCCTGCCGCAGACTGTATGAGGACATCACCACCTACGGCTTCCTCCTCAGCGAATCCCCACCGGGCACCAGACCCACCGGCCAGCTCTTCCGCGCCCGGAACCGCATTTTGACCGGCATGGCGGACTGCGTCATCTGTGTGGAGGGGGATCTGTCCAGCGGCACCGTACAGGTGGCCCACCTGGCCCTGGAGCAGGGCCGGGAGGTGTTCGTGCCCCCGGCCAACATCGGCGTCCCCTCTGCCCTGGGCACCAACGACCTGATCCGGGCCGGGTACGTCTCCGTCCTGCTGGACAAGGAGGACATCTTTGACCTGGCCCGTCAGCGCTTCGCCGCGGTGGGCCGCCTGCCGGAGCTGCCGGAGGCGGTCCGGGCCCAGCGCATGGCGGTGGAGCATGAAGAACTGTCTGACCGGCCGCCGAAGCAGAAGGCGGAGGCCCCGGAGACCCGTCCCTCCCCCCGGAAGGAGGAGGCAAAAATCAGCCAGCCGGAAAAAAGCCCGGAAAAAAAGGTTGACAGTTCGCCCGTCTCAGATTATATTGACTTAAACGCCCTCCGTGACCGCTGTTCGGATACGGAGTTTCAGTGCTGCTCTGTGCTGGCCGGGGGTCCGGCCACTGCGGACGAGGTGGCGGCGGGCTGCGGCCTGCCTGTGGTGGCGGTCAACTCCGCCCTGACTATCCTCTGCATCAAGGGGCTGGTGACGGAAGGGCCTGACCACCGCTTTACGCTGGCGGCACATTAAATTGCGCTCTGCGGGGAGGGTTCCCCGCCTCCATACTGGGAGGAAGTTTCATTATGTCAAAAACCAATTTGGTCATCGTGGAGTCTCCGGCCAAGGCCAAGACCATTGGCAAGTACCTTGGCCCAGACTACCAGGTGATCGCGTCCATGGGGCACATCCGGGATCTTCCCAAAAGCAAGCTGGGTGTGGACATTGAGGCCGACTTTGAGCCGGTCTACACCCCCATCAAGGGAAAGGAAGAAGTCATTGACAGCCTGAAAAAGGCCGCCAAAAAGAGCAAGACCATCTACCTGGCCACCGACCCTGACCGGGAGGGGGAGGCCATCTCCTGGCACCTGAAGGCGCTGCTGGACATCCCGGACGACAAAACCTATCGGGTCACCTTCAACGAAATCACGAAAAAGGTCGTCACGGAGTCCATCCGGCAGCCCAGGGCCATCGACCAGGACCTGGTGGACGCCCAGCAGGCCCGCCGGATTTTGGACCGCATCGTGGGATACCAGCTGTCCCCTCTGCTGTGGCGGAAGATTCGCCGGGGCCTCAGCGCCGGGCGGGTGCAGTCCGTGGCCACCCGCATCGTGGTGGAGCGGGAGCGGGAGATTCGGGCCTTCGTCCCCCAGGAATCCTGGTCCCTGGACGTGAACCTGAGCCGCATCGCCCCCAACGTCGGCTCCTTCACCGCCCATTACCACGGGGAGGGCAGAAAGAAGGCGGAGCTGCCCAACGAGGCGGCGGCGGACGGGATTCTGGCCGACCTGCCGAAGCAGACCTTTGTGGTGTCCGCCGTCCGCAGGACGGAGAAGCAGCGCCTCCCCGCGCCCCCCTTCACCACTTCCACTTTACAGCAGGAGGCCAGCCGGAAGCTGGGCATGACCCCCCGGCGCACCATGTCCATCGCCCAACAGCTCTATGAGGGCATTGACGTGGCCGGGGAAGGCACCGTGGGCCTCATCACCTATATGCGTACCGACTCTGTCCGCCTCTCCGACGAGGCCACCGCTGCCGCGGCCCGGATGATCTCCGACCGCTACGGCCAGGCGTACTACTACGGCAGGCCCCGTGTGTACAAGACAAAGTCCGGCGCCCAGGACGGCCACGAGGCCATTCGCCCCACCGATGTTTCCCTGGTGCCGGAGGACATTAAGAAGAGCCTGACTGCGGAGCAGTTCAAGGTCTACAAGCTGATTTGGAGCCGGTTCCTGGCCTCCCAGATGTCCAACGCCGTCTATGACGCCGTCTCCATTGACGTGACGGCGGGCACTCACCTGTTCCGGGCCACCCACTCCAGCCTGAAATTCGCCGGCTTCACCGCCGTCTATGTGGAG
>JAJQET010000251.1 GCA_021201515.1 Clostridiales bacterium
ATGGTATTCTCCTTTGTAGCAGGAGAACCCGTTGGGGTCGTTCATCCAGCCGATGCGGGGGGTCAGATGGTAGCACGGCCGGGGGGACGCGCTGTTTTCGGGATATGGCCTCTCGTAGTCGCGGGCCTTTTGCAGCGTTTCGCTTGTCATAAAGAGAGATCCTCCAAAGTCGAAGTGATACGATTGCTCAATCAAAAGTGGTTTTGTGTGAGAATCATTATGACTCGGGATATTCCCCGGCCGTGCCGGGCTATGCCCTGCACGGACGGGTATGATGGGTCAAAAATTTTCGGTCAGGTCAGATTATTCTGCCGCTTCCACATAGCGGTCATAGGCAGCCTGGTAGACCTCCAGCAGCTCGTTCATGCCGCAGCTGTTAGTCAGCTTGTTCAGATAAGCTTCCCACTCCTCATCGGTGGGGCCGCCATCCTTCAGCCACAGAGCTTCCTGCTCGGCAACGGCATCCTGGAAGTCGGTCTTGTACAGGTCGATGGTTTCCAGCTCTTCCGCGGTATACACGCAGTCCAGCGGGTAGGCGGAGGTGTCGGAGACGAAGGGCATCCAGTACTCATACAGGTCGGTCAGACGCTCGATGGCGCGGTCCTCCATATAGAAGTACTCGCTGTAGTACTCGCTGAGGATCAGCTTGGGGCCATAGACCTCATAGTAGCTCTTCAGCTCGCCAGCGCCCTTGCCGTACAGCTCCTGGCTCTCCTCCTCGGAGATGGAGACCCACATACCGTCCTCGTCCTGCTCGGTGAAGTAGGTGCCGATGGGGCCATACTGGAGCTGCATGACGACCTCGCCGTCATACCACTGGTCGAAGAAGGCCAGCAGGGCTTCGGGGTTCTCGCAGGCGGAGGTGATGTTCAGGTTGCCGCTGTTGGTGGCGCCGCCGGTGCGGAGGGTGACGTTATAGGTGCCGTCAGGGCCTTCCAGGATGGGCAGGAACACATAGTCGTCAGCGTAGTCGCCCATCAGCTCTTCAATGTACCACCAGGTGGACACGCCCACATAGCCCTGCTGGCACTTGGCGATCAGCTGAGTGTCGCTCTGGCTGAACATCTCCACGTCCATCAGGCCCTCGGCATACCACTCATGGAAGTAGGTCAGGCACTCACGGTAGGCATCAGTGACGCAGGCGAAGCTGACGGTGCCGGTGCTGTCCAGCTGCAGGTCGTTGCAGATGTCGTTGGTCCAGTTGGTGAAGCCGAAGCCGGCGTAGAAGATGTTCTGGCCCCAGCACCACTGGTCAAAGCCGGTGCTCATGGGGATGGTGGTGCCGGCGTCGTTGCCGTAATAGGTGGCGCTCATGTCGTTCTCAGCGAAGGCCACCAGGCAGTCATGGAGCTCATCCAGGGTGGTGGGCACTTCCAGGCCCAGGTAGTCCAGCCAAGCCTTGTTGATCATGCTGTACTGGGGGATGGAGTAGATGGAGTAGTCCTCATCGGCGCCGATGCCGGCGGTGCCCATCTGCTCGGCGGCGGGCAGGCCGTAGATGCAGCCGTCGCTCATGGTGATGGCGGAGCGAATCTCAGGATACTCCTCCAGGATGGCGGTCAGGTTGGGCATGGTCTCCTCATTGATGTAGGGGGTCAGGTCGATGAAGGTGCCGTCCTCGCCGTAGTTGGTCAGGTCGTAGTTGGAGAAGCCAACGCCCATGAAGGCGTCAGGCAGGGAGTCGCCGGCGATGCGGATGTTCACCTGCTCGCTGAGGGTGTCGGAGGTCATGGTCTCCCAGTTGATGGTGATGCCCACGTTCTCCTGGAGCTCGTTCAGCACCTCGTTGTCGTCATAGCCGGGGGACAGGGCGGACTGGCCGCCCACGATGTCGAACTCGGTCTGAGTGGAGGCTTCGCTGCCGTCACCGGAGCCGGAGTCGCTGCTTCCGCCGCAGCCGGTCAGCAGGGAGCAGGCCATGGCCATGGCCAGCAGCAGAGCCAGCAGTTTTTTTGCGTGCTTCTTCATAGTAGTTCATTCTCCTTTATAAAATGATGTGTATTTTTGCCCCGGCGCAAAGGAGCGCCGGATGTGCAAACGATGGGGGTATCAGCCCTTCACAGCGCCGGCCATAAAGCCGGACTCGAAGTACTTCTGCACGAAGGGGTAGAAGATCAGCATGGGGGCCGCAGCCACAACAATGGACGAGAACTTGATCATTTCCGTCAGCTTGTTCAGCTCGGCGTAGCCGCCGGAGATGGTGGACGCCTGGGCCGCGCTGGCGCTGGACTTGATCAGGATGGTGCGCAGCACCAGGGGCAGGGGCGCCTGGTCAGAGCTCAGATAAATCATGGCGGTGAACCAGTCGTTCCAGTAGGCCACCATGCTGAACACCACCATGACCGCCAGGATGGGGCGGGACAGGGGGATGACGATGTTCCAGAACAGGCGCAGCTTGGAGGCTCCGTCGATTTCCGCCGCCTCCATCAGCTCCTTGGGGATGCTGTTCTCAATGTAGTTCCGGGCGATAATCATGTTGCCCACGGCGACGCCGCCGGGGAGGAACAGGGACCACATATTGCCCAGCAGGCCGGTGTCCTTGACCACCAGGTAGGTGGGAATCAGGCCGCCGCCGAAGTACATGGTGATGATGAAGAAGATGCTGATAGCCGTTCTGCCAGGCATATCGTGCTGGCTCAGAGGGAACGCCACCAGGTAGATCATGGCCACGGAGAAGAGGGTGCCCACCACGGTGTACTTGATGCTGTTCAGATAGCCGCTGACGATGCTGCTGTCAGCAAAGACCGCCTTGTAGCCGTCCAGGGTGAAGCCGCTGGGCAGGAGGAAGGTCTTGCCTGCGTACACGTCATAGGGGTTGGACACCGACGCCACCAGGACGTAATACAGCGGGTAGGCGATGATCAGCAGGATGATGGAGCAGAACACCACCAGAATGACGTCGCTGGTCTTGTCGGACAGGCCCTTGGTTCGTTTGACCGCTTTTGTTGTTGATGCCATAACTTCCGCCCCCTTTACACAAAGCTGACGTCCGAGGCTTTGGACGCGATTTTGTTGACGATAATCAGCAGGACGATGTTCACTAAGGTATTGAACAGGCCCACGGCTGTGGAATAACTGTATTTGGCGTTTTCAATACCCTGTTCGTAGACGTACACCGCGATGACATCGCTGGTGGCCTTGTTCAGGTCGGTTTGCAGCAGCCAGACCTTCTCGAAGCCGATGTTCATCAGGCCGCCCGCGCTCATAATCAGCTGAATGACCGCCATGGGAATCAGCGCAGGAACGTCAATGTTCAGGATACGCTGGAACATGGACGCGCCGTCCACCTTGGCCGCCTCGTAGAGGCTCTTGTCCACGCTGGAGAGGGTGGCCAGGTAAATGATGGTGCCCCAGCCTGCGTCCTGCCAGATGCCGGAGGAAATGTAGATGGTACGGAAGGCTCCGCTCAGGGTCAGGAAGTCCGTCTGCGTCCCCAGGATCAGGTTGATGAGGCCGCCGGAGGGGCTCAGGAAAATGCGGATCATACCGCAGATGACCATGGTGGAGATGAAGTGGGGTGCGTACAGCACCGTCTGCACCACCCGCTTGAACCTGCCGAACCGGAGCTGGTTGATGGCCAGGGACAGGATGATGGGAACCGGGAAGCTCCACAGCAGGCTGTACAGGCTCAGCAGAACGGTGTTGCGAATCATCCGCACGCAGTTGGGGCTGCTGAAGAATCGCTGGAACCAGTAAAGCCCCACCCATTCGCTGCCCAGATAGCCCTTGCTGGCCTTAAAGTCACGGAAGGCGATCTGGATGCCGTACATTGGGATGTACTTGTAAATGATGGTGATAACCACCGGGATCAGCAGCAGCAGGTAAAGCTGCCAGTTGGCGGCCAGCCGGGTTTTCAGGGGCACCTTGTGGACAGCCTGCACCGCCCCGGCCTGCGCCTTTTTTGAGGTCTTTGCGCTCACTTGTTTGCTCACTCCTTTTCTGTTCTTGCTGTGAAAACAGGTACAAGATTCTGGATCTGCATCATCCCCTCCTCACAATGTTGACGCTGATTTCCAAGAATGGAAAAACGTTTCATATTTGCCTTATAAGAAAAACGAATGGCATGGCTGCCGCAAAACAGCCGCTCGCACTCGTGTGAAACGTTTTTTCTTCCTGCTAGCAATAGAATACACATTTCCGAAACCTTTGTCAACGCTTTTTTTGAGAAAAAATGCATTTTCGTCGATATTACCAATTTTGAATTGGTCTTTTTGTGCAAAAGCACAAGACTCTCCTCTGCCGAATCGTTTCACAAAATTTCATGAAACCCCTTTACAAACTGAAATCAGAGGTGTATAATGGTTCCATCAACAAGGACGGAGATAGATGTTTTCCGTCCGCTATCCGTCAAATTCTGTGAAACGTTATTCATCTAAATCACACGGAATTGTCCGGCGTCTGCCGGGCTGCGGAAAGAGAAATGAGGTGTTCCTTTTGACAAAATACGATTCCGCCCCCACCATGAAGGATGTGGCGAAGGACGCGGGGGTGTCCCTGGGCACCGTGTCCAAGGTGGTCAACGGCCTCCCAGTGGGGAAGGTCTATCAGCGGAAGGTGGAGGCGTCCATCCAGAAGCTGAACTACCAGGTGAACAGCTACGCCAAGGGGCTAAAGACGAATAAGACCTATACGGTGGCCTTCCTGGTGCCGGATACGTTCAACCCCTTCTTCGGCTGGATGACCTACTACATCAACCGAGAGCTGGAGAAGCGGGGCTATCGGATGCTGCTGTGCGCCACCAATGCGGACACCAGGATGGAGCAGAGCTACATCACCATGGCCCAACAGAACAAGGTGGACGGCATCATCTGCCTGTCCTACAACGAGGGCTTACAGGTGCAGGAGGGGCTCCCCTTTGTGACTATTGACCGGCACTTCAGCGGTTCCATCCCCTGCGTGTCCAGCGACAACTTCAGCGGCGGCCAGATGGCCGCCCAGCGGCTGGACGAGCTGGGCTGCCGCCATGTGGCCTTCCTCAGCATCGGTTCCCCTCTGGTCAACGAGACCACGAAGCGGGGGGACGGCTTCCTGAGCTACTGCGCCGGTCACGGCCTGACCTATGAACTGCTGCGGCTGTACGACGGCGCGCCCTTCTCCGCCTTCACCGACTTTCTGCAACAGCACCTGGCAGGAGAAGACGCCATCGACGGCATCTTCTGCGTGAACGATTCCCTGGCGGTGAAAATCATCCTCTACCTGAGAGGGCAGGGGGTCCGGGTGCCGGAGGATGTGCAGGTCATCGGCTATGACGGGGTGAAGGATTACATCACGGAGAAGTATCACTGTTCCACCATCATTCAGCCGCTGGACAAGATGGCAGAGGTCAGCGTGGATATGCTGCTGTCTCAGGACTGGTCCAACACGCCGACGCTGGTTTGTCTGCCCGTCACCTACGCCCCCGGCGGCACCACAAAGGAGTGAACGCAAATGCCCAGTGAATATGCCAAATGGTTACAGCGGGACGTTGCCCCGGAGGACAAGGGGCCGGAACCCGGCAAGTGGGCCAAATTCTGCACCTGGATGCGGTACAACTGGGGCGTCGTCCTGTGCATCGCCATCGTGGTGGGCGTGGGCGGCTCCCTGCTTTGCAGCGCATTGGGGGTTGGCCAGGTCAAACCGGACTATCAGGTGGCCTATGTGGGCACCGATGAGCTGCCGGAGGACACCGTTGACGCCCTGTGTGACGCTCTGGAGCAGCTTGGCTCCGACCTGAACGGGGACGGTCAGGTGGTGGTGCAGGTGAACCAGTATTACACCACCTCTGATACGGAGGATGAGACCGGGGCCATGACCGCCTACGCCTCCGAGGTGTCCCTGATTGCGGACATCAACGACTGCGAGAGCTACTTCTTCCTGGTGGAGGACCCGGATGACTTCCAGACGAAGTACCAGCTCCTGGCCACCGAGGACGGCGGCTGTCCGGAGGATACGGACACCGACGGCTTAGGCAAGGTCTATCAGTGGGCAAACTGCCCGGTGCTGGCGGGCATCGACCTGGGGGAATACACCATCTCCCTGATGGGGGAGACCGCCACCGGCGACAGCAATGAGCTGGTGCAAACGCTGTACCTGGGCCGCCGGTGCTTTTACCTGGAGGACACGGTGGAAAATCTGGAGGGCTGCGAGGCCCTGTGGGAAGTCTTGACGGAGGGGGCTGTGCGATGAAACGGATGAAATGCTTATTGCTGTGCGGGGCGCTGGTGTTCTGCCTCACCGGCTGCGTGCAGCAGGCCCCCACCGCCACCAACAGCGGTGAGGACTGGGACGCGGACTGGACCCTGGTGGGCACCACCATCGGCATAGAGGAGCCAGGCAACGGCCTGACCCTGCTGGACAACAAGGACGCCCTGACCGCCTCCGGCCTGTACTACGCCGCCTGGGTCATCGGCGAGGCGGAGGACTATGTCAATTCGGATGGGGACACCATCGACCTCTACGACGCACAGCTCTATGTATTGCTGCAGGACTGCGACGATGAGGACGCCGCCCAGACCAGCGTGGACGGCTGGCAGGCCCAGGAGGAGGCCGCCTACAACGTCCTCAGCGTGGAGACGGCGGTTTGCGCGGGCCAGACCTTTACCGTCCTGATCTACGAGACAGAGGGCGAGGAGAACCCCTACGCCTCCGGCGTGTCCGCCTTCACCGCCTATCAAAACCACGCCATCAACGTGGAGCTGGCCTGTCAGGAGGGCTTTGACGGCGACGCATACACCATTTTGACGGAATTTCTGGAAGGCTTCCACTACGCGGAATAAGGGAAAGGAGCGCTCACGATGGCACTGTTTTTTGCGGAGGACGAGTATCCCTCCGGCGGCCGAAAGACCGGCTTCAACCGGTACCGGGAGGTGCTGGAACAGAACTTTGGTTCCTATATCCTGGCGGGGCTGCTGACGCTGGCGGGCTTTCTGCCCTTTGCCCTGGGCATGATTTACGCCGTTTTGTCCACCAGCGTGCTGGTGATGCTGGCGTCCGCCCTGGTGGGCGGGCTGGTGGCCGGCCCGGCGCTGTACGGCCTCTATGACCTGATTTTCCGCACCCTGCGGGACGCCCCCGGCAAGTGGTGGGGCAACTACAAAAAGGCGCTGAAGGAGAACTGGCGCTCCGCCCTGCTGCCCGGCGTGGTGCTCTGCCTGTTCCTGGGGGTGGTGATTTTCGCGGCGCTGCTGATGTTCTGGTGGGCGGAGGTCTTCCCCGGCTGGGGCACCATCGTCATCTCCCTGCTCAGCGTGCTGCTGGGCACCATGCTGCTCACCACCTACTGGCCCCAGCTGGTGCTGTTCCGGCAGTCCGGCATCGTGCGCCTCAAGAACTGCCTGCTGTTCTGCATGAAATACTTCTGGCACACCCTGGGGGTGGCCGCCCTTCAGGTGGCCTTCTGGCTGCTGATGGCGCTGCTGCTGCCCTGGTCCGTGCTGGTGCTGCCCCTGATTGGGATGTGGTTCATCCTGTTCCTCGGCAACTTCCTGCTCTACCATGATTTGGACACCGCCTTCCAGCTGGAAAAGACCCTCCGGGAGCAGATGCCGGAGCAGGCCCCCCTTTATGAGGAGGAAGCACCGGAGGAGGACGACGTATGACGGAGCCGTTGGTACGCAATCACACAGAGATCACCCTCCGCCTCTTCCGGGAGGGCGCCCGGCCTCAGCTGCGCCGGAAGTATAACCGAATGACGGCGATGGTGGCGCTGGCCCTGCTGGCGGCGTTGGCGGTTCTGGCTGTGGTCATGTGGTTCCTGTCCGGCAGCTTCTCCGCCCTGGGCATGGAGGCGGTGCTCTATGTGCTGGTTCTGGGCTGGATTCGCATTGCCCTGCCCCGGATGGAGTGCAAGCGGGCCTATCAGGCCATGGTCAACCGCAGCGGCGGCGGCGCCCCCTGCCGGGAGCTGCTGTTCTACGAGGACCATCTGCTGGTGCAGCCGGAGACGGAGGAGGCGGTTTCCATCCCCTACGAGGCGGTCACTGAAGTCCGGGAAACGAAGCACGCCCTGACGCTGTCCTACACAGAGGGGGCCAGGGTGCTGGTGGACAAGGACGGATTCCTCCAGGGCAGCGTGGAGGATGTGCGGGCGCTGCTGGCGGGCACAGGAAAGGCAGCATCCTCTCTGTAACGGCAATGTCACTCACTTGATGGGATTGTTTTTCTTAGAGAAAGATTGTGGAAAGAAATAGGCTCTTGCCCTTGCCAGGGCGGGGCCTACTTTTCTTGCGCCGCCAAGAAAAGTAGCAAAAGAAGGCGGCTCAGGGGGAAGCTCGGGGCCTCGCTCCCCCCTAAGAACCCCTCTCCTATTCCGCTGGGGCTTCGCGCTGTCCAACCTGCAAGTAGTCTATCTCGTCAGAGACGAAGTAACTTCTAACTGGTGAGACTGCCGCCGATGGCGGCTGGGTACGATTGCCGCCCGTTCCGCCGATGGCGTAACG
>JAJQET010000221.1 GCA_021201515.1 Clostridiales bacterium
ATTATACCATAAAGTGAAGGATATGAGGAGAGTTTTTAGAGGTTACCTTAAGTTGATGACATTGCCCTCCAGGGGCTCCATTTCTTGCTCCGTCAAGAAATGGAGGAAAGAATGCGGACAGCATGGCGCTCTGCCATGCTGTCCGTCAGATTTTTATGCACGTTTGCCGTCTGTCCCCTTAATGGAACAGCGACTGCTGTTCCCCTGGGTAGGGTAAATGCAAATGCTCATAAGCCTTTTGGGTGACGCACCGGCCCCGTGGGGTGCGGGTCAGGATGCCGATCTGCATCAGATAGGGCTCATACATATCCTCCAGGGTCTCAGCGTCCTCGTTGATGGTGGCCGCCAGGGTTTCCAGCCCCACCGGGCCGCCGTGATAGAACTCAATGATGGCCCGCAGCATCCGCCGGTCAATGTCATCCAGCCCCAGATAGTCCACATCCAACGCGCTGAGGGCGTCGTCCGCCACCGAAGCGGTGATGACGCCCCCCGCCTTGACCTGGGCAAAGTCCCGCACCCGCCGGAGGAACCGGTTGGCGATGCGGGGGGTGCCCCGGCTGCGCTTGGCGATCTCCCAAGCCCCGGATTCCTCAATGGGGACGTTCAGGATGCTGGCGCTGCGCTTCACGATCAGGGCCAGCTCCTCCGGGGTGTACAGCTCCAGCCGCAGCTGCACGCCGAACCGGTCCCGCAGGGGGGCGGACAGGGAGCCAGCCCGTGTGGTGGCCCCGATGAGGGTGAACTTCGGCAGGTCCAGCCGGATGGAGTTGGCGCTGGGGCCCTTGCCGATGATGATGTCCACCACATAGTCCTCCATGGCGGGATAGAGGATTTCCTCGATGGCCCGATTCATGCGGTGAATCTCATCCACAAATAAAATGTCGTTCTCGGAGAGGTTGGTCAGCAGCGCCACCAGGTCCCCCGGCTTCTCCATGGCGGGGCCGGAGGTGATGCGGATGTTGACCCCCATCTCGTGGGCGATGATGCCGGCCAGGGTGGTTTTGCCCAGGCCAGGGGGGCCGTGGAGCAGGACGTGGTCCAACGGCTCCTCCCGCAGCTTCGCCGCCTGAATGAAGATGTCCAGGTTGCCCTTGGCCTTTTCCTGGCCGATGTATTCCTGCAGCCGCTGGGGGCGGAGGGAGTACTCCCCCTCGTCCTCCCGGAGGAGGGAGGAGGTGACAAGGGGCTCCTGGGCAAATACGCCCTCGTCGCTGTTTGTGATTGCCATGGTGCGCCTCCCTTCCGCTTATTTCGCAAGGCGTTTCAGCGCCTGTTTCACCAACTCCTCCAGGGTCAGGGCGGAGACGTCCAGCCCCTTCAGCGCGGCGTTGATTTCATTCTGATGGTAGCCCAGCACCTGGAGGGCCGCGCCGGCCTCGGAGAGCTTGTCCTCCGGAATGACGGTGTCCACACTGGCGGGGGAGACGCCGCCGTTTTGGAACTGGGCGTCCTGCTCCTTCGCCAGCTTGTCCTTCAGCTCCAGCACGATGCGCTGGGCCAGCTTCTTCCCCACCCCGGCGGCGGCGGTCAGCGCCTTCAGGTCGCCGGTGATGATGGTCAGGGCCAGATTGGAGGGGGCGGAGGTGGAGAGGATGGACAACGCAGCCTTCGGCCCCACGCCGGACACCGAGGTCAGCAGCAGGAACAGGTTCCGCTCCTCCTCCGTGGCGAAGCCGTAGAGGGTCACATCGTCCTCCTTCACTGCCAGATGGGTAAAGAGCTTTGCCTTCTCCCCCTGATGGATGGTGGAGAGGGTGAAGTTGGTGGTCTTGCAGGCATAGCCCACGCCGCCGCAGTCGATGACCGCCAGGTAGGGCGCAATATGGGTCACCGTTCCGTAAAGATAGTAAAACATAGTAAAAACCTCATTGTTCAGGCAAATTTGGCAGTTTTCGGAAGAGAAATGACTACCTGGTGTCATACTTGGCGGGGTCAAAGTCCCGCTCCGTATTCAGCAGGCTGGTGGCGGCCCGGCTGTGGCAGATGGCCAGGGCCAGGGCGTCGGCGGCGTCGTCCGGGTGGGGCAGCTGCTGCATCCGGAGGAGCCGCTGGGTCATCAGCATGACCTGCTTCTTCTCCGCCTTTCCGTACCCGGTGACCGCCTGCTTCACCTGGTTGGGGGTGTACTCAAACACGGGGACGCCGTGTTCCTCTGCCGCCAGCAAAATCACCCCCCGCCCGTGGGCCACGGCGATGCCGGTGGTGATGTTCTTGCTGAAAAACAGCTCCTCAATGGCGATCTCATCCGGGGCATAGGTGTCCAGCAGCTCCCCCATATCCTGATGGATCTGCAGGAGCCGGGCGGACAGGGGGATACCGGCGGGGGTCGTGATGACCCCGTAGCGAATCAGAGTGTTTTTGGCCCGCTCCGCCTGAATGACCCCGAAGCCAATGGTGGCCACACCCGGGTCAATGCCCATAATCACCATCTGTATGGTATCTTCCTTTCCGGCCTTTCCACAGGCTGCAAAATCGGTCTATCTGATTATAGCACAGAACAAACGTTCCGTAAAGGGTGGGGTTTACGAATTCTTTCCGCTGTGCTAAAATAGAGGCACCAACATCGAAAAGGAGCCTGATTCTTATGTCTACCGTCATTACTGCAACCAACGCCCCCGCCGCCCTCGGCCCTTATTCCCACGCCATCCTGACGGGGAATACCCTGTTCACCTCCGGCCAGGTGCCGCTGGTGCCGGAGACCGGCGTCTTGGCCGGGGATACCATCGAGGCCCAGGCGGAGCAGGTGTTCCGGAACCTGGAGAGCGTCCTGGCCGCCGCGGGCATGACCTTTGCCAACGTGGTGAAAACCACCGTGTTCCTCACCGACCTGGCCGACTTCGCCGCCATGAACGCCATTTACGCCACCCGGTTCCCGGAGAATCCTCCCGCCCGTTCCTGCGTGCAGGTGGCGAAGCTGCCCGCTGGCGCAAAGATGGAGATGGAACTGGTCGCCGTAAAGTGAGCCGGCCTTTGGTTACCCCAAAACAGACGCATCCGCCCCGCGCTTTTGGAAGCAAAGGGCGGATGCGTTGTTTTTTGCCTATTTTTCGCGGTGGCGGCAATGGCCGCTCCGTTCAAAGGATGGTCTGACAGGTGCCGGTGGCCAGCACTGAGCAGATGCCCTCTATGCCGCACTGCACCATGCTGGCAACCGCGGCGTCGGTGTAAAAGGCCATGTGCTGCGTCATGACCACATTTGGAAACTGGCGCAGGTAAGCCATAGACCGGTTGCTGATGATTTCATCCCGGCGGTTTAAATGATAAATGCCTTCCTCATGCTCGAAGCAGTCCAGGCCCAAACCGCCGATTTTCTGCCCCTCAATGCCGGCGATCAGGGCGTCGGTATCCATCAAAGCGCCCCGGGCGCAGTTAATCAGAATCACGCCGTCCTTCATTTTTCCAATCGCACCGCCGTCGATCATATGGCGTGTCTCTTCGTTCAGGTTGAGATGGACCGAAATGATGTCGCACTCCTGATAAATCGTTTCCAGATCCGTATAGGTCAGCCACTGGGACGCCGCCCCGTGATATGCGTCATAGCCCAGGACCCGGCATCCAAAGCCAGAGAGGATTTTTGCGACCTGGGTTCCGATGCGCCCGGTGCCCAGAATCCCCACGGTCAGGCAGCGTATTTCCCGCCCGTAGAGCCCCTGCAGGGAGTAGTCGTTCACCTGGGCACGCCACAGGGCGGCCTTGTAGTGCCGGATGCAGAGGAGCATCAGCATCACCGTATATTCCGCCACACCGTTGGGGTCATAGCGGGCATTGCAGACAGGCAGACCGATTTCCTTCGCGTGGGCCAGGTCAATGTGATCATAGCCGATGGTGCGGGTTGCAAGGCACCGCACCCCTATCCCCTTGTAGGCGTCCAAAAGGGCTGCGTCAATTCTGCCCTGGCCGAGCATGGTTACGCCGCTGCACCCTTCCGCCAGGGCGGCGTTTTCCATCGTCGGAACCTGCTCCGTCAGAATCAGTTCCACGTCAAAGCGTTTGGCGCAGCGGTCAAACTCCGCCCGCTCATCGTCCCGCACTTCATAAGCAAGTATTTTCATACCGGCACCTCCTGAAAAATCTGTTTGCATTATAGTCCCGGTTATGCTATCTTAAATGTCATATAGATGACAATTCAGGGAGGAAACGGCATGGAAATCAAGTTTTCAAATGAGGAAATGGGGCTGCTCTCCCAGGCGGGCTACCTGCGCCAGTTTGCCCGGAACGAACTGATCTATCTGGAGGGGGACGTGGCCAATACGCTGTGCATCATCCGGGAAGGGCGGGTGCGCATCATGCTCAGTACGCCGGAGGGGGAGGAGTTGACGGTGGAAATCGTGGAAAAAGGGCGGCTCTTCGGGGAATCGTCCTTTTTGAGCAAAAGCCTGCGGCCCACCACCGTCACGGCGGTCACAGAGGTGGAGCTGATTTGCTGCACCATCCCGCAGTTGATTCCCTGTCTGTGCCAGAACCCGGACCTTTTGACCAAATTGTTGCAGCACTGCTCGGAGACGATGAACCATCTGTCCTACTCCCTCCATTCCTTCCGCTTTCTGAACCGATACCAGCGCATTGCGTCTTTCCTGTTGACAGAGACCGGAACGGATAATCCGGACAAGGAGATTACAGGCCAGTGCCTGCCCTATACCCACGATGAAATCGCCATGTGCCTGGGCCTGGCCCGGCCCACCGTCAGTCAGGTGTTAAAGGAATTTGAGCGCAGGGGGTATGTCCGGTGCGCCTATGGGCGGGTTTATATCCTGGACAGAACGGCGCTGGAACAGGCGGTCAGCGCGATTTAAAATTGCAAGTCCTGATTCATTTGTGAAATGCTTGACAATCCATACAGGATACGGTATACTGATTTCGTCAAAAATTTCACAATAGTATCCCAACCGACACAACCAGTTTCAAGGAGGACACAACACTATGGGACGTTTGCAGGACAAGGTAGCCATCATCACCGGTGGCAACTCCGGCGTAGGCGCGGCAACAGCCGTTTTGTTCGCCAGTGAAGGGGCGAAGGTGGTCATCAGCGCCCGCCGGAAGGCCAAGCTGGACGAGGTGGCCGCCCAGATTCAGGCGGCAGGCGGCGAGGTGCTGGCGGTAGCCACCGACATCTCCAAGCCGGAGGACGCCGACAACCTGATTGCCAAAGCCATCGAAGCCTACGGCAAGGTGGACATTCTGGTGAACAACGCCGGTGTGCTGGAGGAGGGCCTGAAGCCCATCGACCGGGTCAGCACCGAGGATATGGACCGCATCATTGACACCAACACCAAGGGCACCATGTACTGTATGCGGGCGGCCAGCAGCAAGATGGCGGAGGCCGGCAACGGCTCCATCGTCAACGTGGCCTCGGTGGCCGGCGTGGTGGGCAACGGCGGCGCGGCCTACGTGGCATCCAAGTCCGCCATTGTGGGCGTCACCCGTCACACCGCCCTGCGGTTTGCGGGCACCGGCATCCGCTGCAACGCGGTCTGCCCCGGCACCATCGTCACCCCCATGGTGGCCTCCATGAACCCCGCCAACCTGGACCCGGATATGTTCGGCCAGATGGCGAAGCATGGCGATCTGAGGGTGCAGCCCTGCATGGCAAATGACGTGGCCAACATCCTCCTCTTCCTGGCCAGCGATGAGTCCAGGGCTATCACCGGTCAGGTCATCGTGTCCGACTTCGGAAGCTCCCTGTAAGAAGTTCCCTATCATAAAAAGCCTCCGGACAGGAACCCCTGTCTGGAGGCTTTTTGCGCCCGGAGCCGCCCTGCGGGTGACTCCATTTTGTATATTGATTGTAAGATATTGCGATTTGTCATTCTTCTTTCTGCCGCAGCCAGTCCCAAAGCTGCTTACACCAGTACACCACGCCGATCAGCACAAAACACAGCCCCGTACACAGGAAGGCGGCTCCGTTCACCAGCACGCCGCCTGTCATCAGCGCCTCATCCCAGACAAGGACGCTCATGACCAGAAGCAGGCCGCACAGAAGGGACACCGTCATACCGATTTTCCCGCCGGATGCCTGCACCCTTTCGTAAGCGTCCCGCAAAATCATCTGTGTGATGCAAACAGTGGCAGGGGGCCAGATGGCAAAGGTAAACAGCGTATACGGTGCAAACGCCACGCCGTAGGTGGTCAGCAGGCACAATGCCCCGTCCGTCAAAATGCAGGCGAAGAAGCCCCACTGGAACGCCCTGCCCCGCTCCAGCCTCTGCCGTTCATCAAACTGTTCCATTACGATTCCTCCCCAAACAGCTCATCCAGCGTCTTGCCCAGCACCTTGCAGATGGCCCGGCAGAGCTTGATGGTAGGATTGTAGGTGCCCTGCTCAATGGCGTTCATGGTCTGGCGGGAGATGCCCACGGCGGCGGCCAGCTGGGTCTGGGTCATATCCTTCTCCGCCCGGGCCACCTTGATTGCGATGTTGCGTCCCATCGTCCCACCTCCTACTGTGATTCTAACATAGAGCCGACAAAATGTCAAGTATATACGACAAAAATCCAGATAAAAATGGCAGACAGGGGGGGCATACCCGGCTGCCTGCCGCTGATTACGCGCTTTTCATGACCAATATGACGGAAATCCTTGCTTTTTGGAAAAAGTTGTGCTATTCTGTTCATGGCGCTGTCCAATGCGGTGTTTGCAGTGTTAAGAAAATATGCCAGTGGCATATTTTTAACTGCAAACTGAGCCAGCTATGCTGGCGAGGCTCACTAATCTGGGGCGCATTTTTGAAACCCTTAACAGGGTAACCGCCAACGCCGACGGGGGCTGCCCGATGAGTACGATGGAAGTATTGACTCTTTTCCTGGTTATTATCGGTGTTTGCAACCTGTTCATACAGATGTTAAACAAAAAGAAGTAACCGCCCCAGCCTACCAAGCGAGCGGTTACTTCACGTAACAATTCTAGGGGGCTAACCGTTACCGGACAGCGCCCTCGTTACATATATTATAAACTGGCTCAGCCGATTTGTCAACCCCGGGCTCTGCCCCGGGGTATTTTTCGCGTTGAAAATGAAAATCCACCGGAACCGCTACCTCCCCACCTTATACCGCTTGATTTTAGCGGTAGCCGTCTTTTCAAAGGGCGTCTCCCGCACCACCAGCTTCTGAACGTGCTTGCAGGCGGGGAGGGTGGCGTTCATCTTCTCCAGCTTCTTCTGGATGCGGCGGGCCACCTCCTGCCGGGGGAGGTCGCTCTCCTCCGGGTACACCTCCGCTGTGATTTTACCCTCCCGCTCGTAGACCACCACTTCGCCCACCTCGCTGATGCGGGCCACATACTGCTCCAGCTCCTCCGGGGAGACGTTTTCCCCGTTGGACAGGATGATGAGGTTCTTTTTCCGCCCGGTGATGAAGAGGAAGCCGTCCTTGTTCAGATAGCCCCGGTCGCCGGTGTGGAACCAGGGGCCTTCCATGACCTGGGCGGTGGCGGCAGGGTCGTTGTAATAG
This sequence comes from Clostridiales bacterium, assembly GCA_021201515.1. Classification (GTDB taxonomy): domain Bacteria; phylum Bacillota; class Clostridia; order Oscillospirales; family Oscillospiraceae; genus Onthomonas. The sequence goes on from JAJQET010000221.1 coordinate 7,446, forward strand.
CCCAGCATGACCACCCTGCTGTCCACGCAGATCTCCCCCTCCCCTTTCTGGTCGGGATTGTCGATTTTGATCTGAACGCCGGGGAGCACCTGGCCCACGGAGCCGTCGCAGACCCAGTGGTTCCGGTTCACCGCCAGCACCGGGGAGCACTCCGTAATGCCGTAGCCGTTCAGAATCTCTATCCCCAGGCTGCGGAACTCCTTCACATAGCGGGGGTCCAGAGGTGCGCCGCCGCAGATGATATACTCCAGATTCCCGCCAAATTTGGACAGAACGCTGTCGAACAGCTCCCTCCGCCGGTCAACCCCCACCCTCCGCAGGGCATCGGACAGGCGCATTCCGCTGCGCAGCTTCTTCACCTGGCCCTGCTTCTCCGCAGTGCGCCAGATGGTCTTGGAAAAGGTCTCCACAAACAGGGGCACCAGGAACAAAATCTGGGGTTTGGCGATGGGCACCTCCCGCATAAAGTTGGCCAGATTGCCACAGATGAAGATGGGGACGTGATAGTGAATGGGCATCATCACCGAGGTCACCAGGCCGAAGGCGTGGTGGAAGGGCAGCACCGCCATAGTGGGGCCGCCGGGGACGAAGTTCTGCACGGCGTAGTTGATGTCCGACACCATGTTGGTCTGGGAGAGCATGACCCCCTTGCTGAACCCGGTGGAGCCGGAGGTGAAAAAGATGGTGCAGAGGGCATCAGGGTCGGTTTCCAGGGATTCAAAGTTGTACCTGTCCCGGCTCAAGTACTTCTGCCCTTTTTCCAGGGCCCTGGGCGCATCCTCCAGGGAGAAACAGCGCTTTTTCCGGCCAAAGGTCTGCTTGCAGAAGGTGGCCTTTGCCTCACACTGGGGGCTGTAAATCAGCCGATACGCGTCGCGCTGGCGCATCAGCAGGACGACCTCCAGTTTT
>JAJQET010000131.1 GCA_021201515.1 Clostridiales bacterium
CCATCCGTCAGCCCGCCTCCTACTGCGGCGTCACCGGCATGAAGCCCACCTACGGGGCGGTATCCCGGTACGGCCTCATCGCCTACGCCTCCTCTTTAGACCAGATCGGCCCCCTGGCCCGGACGGCGGAGGACTGCGCCGCCATTCTGGACGTCATCATGGGGAAGGATAAACGGGACGGCACCAGTCTGGACGCCCCCTGCGGCGGTCTGCTGGCAGGGCTGAACCCAGACCTCACCGGCATGACGGTGGGCATCCCCGTGGACTGCTTTGAGGACGGCTTAGACCCCGATGTGCGGGAGCGGGTGCTGGCCGTGGCCGACGTGCTGAAAGGCCGGGGGGCGAGCATCGAGGAGTTCCGCCTGCCGGTGATGCAATATGTCGTCCCCACCTACTATATCATCGCGGCGGCGGAGGCCAGCTCCAACCTGTCCCGGTTCGACGGGGTAAAGTACGGCTGGCGGGCCCAGGGCTACGAGGATTTGACCGACCTCTATTGCAAAACCCGCACCGAGGGCTTCGGCAGCGAGGTGAAGCGCCGCATCCTGCTGGGCACCTTCGTCCTGTCCTCCGGCTACTATGACGCCTTCTACCGGAAGGCCTTGCAGGTGAAGCACGTCATCAAGTCCGCCTTTGACGACGCCTTCTCCAAATACGACCTGATTCTGATGCCGGTGGCCCCCACCACCGCCCCACGGCTGGGGGAGAGCCTGTCCGACCCGCTGAAGATGTACCTCAGCGACATCTACACCGTGTCCGTCAACCTGGCGGGGCTGCCCGGCCTGTCCATGCCCTGCGGCTTTGACCGTCAGGGTCTGCCGGTGGGGGCGCAGCTCATCGGCCCCGCCCTGGGGGAGCAGGCCATTCTGAACGCCGCCTACGCTTATCAGCAGGACACCGACCACCATAAACAGGCCCCTGAGGCCGCAGAAGGAGGGGAAAGGGCATGAACTGGGAAGTTGTCATCGGTCTGGAGACCCATGTGGAGCTGGCCACCAGAACAAAAATCTTTTGCGGCTGCTCCACTGAATTTGGCGGCGCGCCCAACACCCACGTCTGCCCCGTCTGCACCGGTATGCCCGGCACCCTGCCGGCGATGAACAAAAAGGTGCTGGAGTACGCCGCCAAAGCGTCCCTGGCCCTGAACTGCACCGTCACCCAGTACTGCAAGTTTGACCGGAAGAACTACTTCTACCCCGACCTGCCCAAAGCGTACCAGGTGTCCCAGCTCTACCTGCCCATCGGCAGGAACGGCAGCGTCCCCATCCGGGTGGGCAGCGAGGAAAAGGTCATCCGCATCCACGAGCTGCACATGGAGGAGGACGCAGGCAAGCTGGTTCACGACAACTGGATCGACCAGACCCGGGCGGACTACAACCGCTGCGGCGTCCCACTGATTGAAATTGTGACGGAACCGGATTTCCGTTCGGCGGACGAAGTGATCGCCTATCTGGAGAAGCTCCGCTCCACCCTGGAATATCTGGGGGTCTCCGACTGCAAAATGCAGGAGGGCAGCCTCCGCTGCGACGTGAACCTGTCCGTCCGCCCCCAGGGCAGCGACGAGCTGGGCACCCGGACGGAGATGAAGAACCTGAACTCCTTCAAGGCCATCTCCCGTGCCATCGCCTACGAGGCCCGCCGCCAGCAGGAGCGCATTGAGCTGGACCACAAGCGGGTGATTCAGGAGACCCGCCGGTGGGACGACAACAAGGACGCCACCTACTCCATGCGTTCCAAGGAGAACGCCCAGGATTACCGCTACTTCCCGGAGCCGGATATCCCGCCCATGGAGCTGTCCGACGCCTATCTGGACGCCCTGCGGCAGGCCATGCCGGAGATGGCGGAGGCCAAGCGGGAACGGTATCAGGCCCAATGGGGCCTCTCCGCCAAGGACGCGGAGCTGCTGACCTCCAGCCGGGCCATGGCCGCCTTCTTTGAGGAGACGGTGGCCGCCGGAGCCGGCCCCAAGCAGGCCAGCGACTGGATTCAGGGCGAAGTGCTGCGGGAATTGAAGGAGCGGAGCCTGGACGTGAAGGAGATGATCTTCGCGCCGGAGAACCTGGCCAAATTGATCGGTCTGGTGTCCGCCGGGCGGCTGAACCGAGGCAGCGCCGCTAAAGTCCTGTGGGGCTGCTTTGAGGACAACGCCGACGTGGAGGACTATATGCGCCTTAACGGTCTGGAGCAGGTCAACGACGCCGGGCTGCTGGAGGAAACGGTCACGGCAGTGCTGGCGGAGAACCCCCAGTCCGTGGCCGACTACAAAGCTGGAAAGAAGAAGGCCGTGGGCTTCCTGATGGGCCAGTGCATGAAGCGGCTCAAAGGCAAGGGCGACCCCAAGGCGGTCAGCGCCCTGCTGAATCAGAAGCTGGAGAGCTAAACGCAACAAGTGCAAAAACGCTGCGGTACGCTTTTGAAGGCGCGCCGCAGCGTTGTGTTATGATTGGGGTTGTTATCGTTTAATTTCCAGGCAATAGAACGACGGCCTGTCGGGATACTGTTTGTCCGGACGGTTCCAAATCTCTGCATCGTCGATTGCTCTGATGTGGTTCACAGTAAGTTCGTCAATAGAAATCGTTTGCCGGTGAAGGAACGGTCTGTCCTCAAATTCACAGTAATTCATGAGCCAGACGTGCCAGAGCTCTACGGAAGTCGTATTCCGCAAGGCGTTTTTGATATACGCAACAATTTGCTTTGCCCTGCCCTCCGTATAGTTCCATTCCAGCGAGACGGCGTTTTGCCTGTTGGTATAATCCTGAACATCTTCAAAGGGCTGCAAAAAATAGTTATCATCTGCGCCGCCGTCCTCTATTGTGCCGTCGTCGAGATTGATTTCTAACGGATCATCCTGAGACGGCTCCCAGTTTTCCAGCGGGCAATCCGCAGCAAGAAAGGTGCATATGCTCATAAGCTACCTCCGTTTCATTCTGATTGGATAATCTGCCTTCATGCGCCCCGCTGTAGCGCCTCCCGCTTCTCCACCAGCAGCCGAAAATAAACCTCCATGGCCTCCTCCAACTCCGGCACCGGCAGCAGCTCACCTGCCGTCACAGCCTGCCCCCGCCGCAGGGCGGCGAGGAGCGCCGATTGCAGCGTTCGGAGCGCGTCCTCCAGGGCGGATTCCCCCAGCAGATTTGCCATGGAGACGCCGTCCAGCAGCAGCGGGCGAAACAGCGGGTCCCTGGCCTGCCGCAGCTCGGCCCAGGTGTGGGCCGCCCCGCAAAAGGCCAGCAGTTCGCTTCGCATCTCCTGAAACACCTGAACGGAGCCGTTCAGGTACGGCAAAAGGGACACATCGGCGCAGGGGGCGGCTTCCAGCCACCCCACCGTGGTAGGTGCGTCCAATCTGGCAAGAAGCTCCTCCTCCGTGAACAGGAACCGGTCAGGTTCCGGGGCATCCTCCCGTTTGTTGTTGAGGAAGCGGCAGCGTCCGTCCCCGTCCCGTCCGGTGTAAATGACAGCGTGCTTCCTGTCCGCATCCAGCCGAAGGCCCACCATGGCCGGAGTATGACGGGCCAGCAGGTCCGGCACGGCGGAAGGCTCCGCCCGCTGCTCTGCCAGGCGGAACCCTCTGGGCCGCAGAAACAAGTCGAACAGCTCCCCCGTCTGCATCATCGGCCCGGACAGGTAGCCGCCCTGTTCCGATTTCGCAAACAGATAGGGCAGCCCCATCCCCAGGGCGATTTCCCTGTCCGAAGCGTCCACGCCGGCGAAGGCCAGCAGGTTGGCCACCCCCGCAAAGGCGCAGGACGAGGGGAAGGTCATGTACTTCATAAGCAGCCTCCTATACAGCTTCTCACACAAACCCCAGCAGCAGCCCCACGGTGCGCACCAGCAGCGCCGCCGCCCAGGCAATAGCGCACTGGGCCACCACCACATAGGCCGCCCACCGGCCCCCCAGCTCCCGCCGGATGGAGGCCACAGCCGCCACGCAGGGGGGTGTACAGCAGGCAGAACACCAGCAGCGCCAGGGCGCTGAGGGGAGTCAGAATCGAGGCCAGAGCCTCGGTGGTGGGCAGCAGGATGGACAGCGTAGACACCACGCTCTCTTTCGCCAGAAAGCCGCTGATGAGGGCAGTGGAGATGCGCCAGTCCCCGAAGCCCAGGGGCTTGAAAATAGGGGCGATCACCCCGGCGATGGCGGCCAGGATGCTGTCCTGAGCGTCTGTGACCATGTTCAGCCGGAAGTCAAAGGACTGGAGGAACCAGATGATGATGGTGGCCAGGAAGATGACGGTGAAGGCCCGCTCCAGAAAGTCCTTGGCCTTCTCCCACAGCAGCTGGGCTACGTTCTTGACGCTGGGCATCCGGTAGTTGGGCAGCTCCATGACGAAGGGTACCGCCTCCCCCTTGAAGAGGCTGCCCTTCATCACGAGGGCCATCAAAATGCTGACCAGAATCCCGAAGAAGTACAGCCCCACCATCACCAGCGCCCCATTGTCCGGGAAGAAGGCGGCGGTGAAGAATGCGTAAATGGGCAACTTGGCGGAGCAGCTCATGAAGGGGGTCAGCAGGATGGTCATTTTCCGATCCCGGTCGGAGGGCAGGGTGCGGCAGGCCATGACGCCGGGCACTGTGCAGCCGAAGCCGATGAGCATGGGGACAATGCTCCGGCCAGAGAGGCCGATCTTCCTGAGCAGCTTGTCCATGACGAAGGCCACCCGCGCCATATAGCCGCTGTCCTCCAGCAGGGAGAGGAAGAGGAACAGCGTCACGATGATGGGCAAAAAGCTGAGGACGCTGCCCACGCCGCTGAACACGCCGTCAATGATGAGGGAATGGAGGGCCTCATTCACCTCCAGCGCGGTGAGCCCCGCGTCCGCCAGGTCGGTGAGCCAGCCGATGCACAGCTCCAGCACGTCGGACAACCACGCCCCGATAACGTTAAAGGTCAGCCAGAACACCGCCGCCATAATGAGGACGAACACCGGGATGGCGGTGTATTTGCCGGTCAAAATCCGGTCAATGGCCTGACTGCGGCGGTGCTCGCGGCTCTCCTGGGGCTTCACCACCGTTTCGCCGCAGACCTGCTGAATGAAGCGGAAACGCATATCCGCCATGGCCGCCACCCGGTCCAGGCCCCGCTCCGTTTCCATCTGCTGCACGATATGCTCCAGCATTTCCGTCTCGTTCTGGTCCAGGGCCAGGGCCTCCAGCACCGTCCGGTCGCCCTCCGCCAGCTTGGAGGCGGCAAAGCGGAGGGGTATCTCAGCCCGGCGGGCATGGTCCTCGATAAGGTGCATAATGTCGTGGATGCACCGATGTACCGCGCTGCCCACGTCGTCCGGGCTGCAAAAGTCCGTCTTGCGGGGCCGCTCCTGGAAGTTGGCCACATGGAGGGCGTGGCGCACCAGCTCGTCAATGCCCTCGTCCTTCGCCGCAGAGATGGGCACCACCGGCACCCCCAGCAGCTGCTCCATCTCGTTCACCCGGACGGAGCCGCCGTTTTCCCGCACCTCGTCCATCATGTTCAGGGCGATGACCATGGGGACGTTCAGCTCCAGCAGCTGCATGGTGAGATAGAGGTTCCGCTCAATGTTGGAGGCGTCCACAATGTTGATGATGCCTTTGGGCTTCTCCTGAAGGATGAACTGGCGGGTCACCAGCTCCTCGCTGCTGTAGGGGGACATGGAGTAGATGCCCGGCAGGTCGGTGACCATGGTGTTGGGATGGCCCTTGATGACGCCGTCCTTCCGGTCCACGGTGACGCCAGGGAAGTTGCCCACGTGCTGGTTGGAGCCGGTGAGCCGGTTAAACAGGGTGGTCTTGCCGCTGTTCTGGTTGCCCACTAGGGCGAAGGTCAGGGTCTCCCCCTTGGGGAGAGGGGTCTCGGTGGCCTTCTCGTGGTACTTGCCGCCCTCCCCCATGCCGGGGTGGGGGATGTCCTTCCGCCGGGCGGGTGCGTGGGTCCGGACAGGGCTGGGCTTGCCCTCCATCACCTGAATCTTCTCCGCGTCCGCCACCCGAAGGGTCAGCTCATAGCCGTGGAGCCGCAGCTCCACCGGGTCGCCCATGGGGGCGTACTTCACCACCGTCACCTCTGTGTCGGGAATTAAGCCCATATCCAGAAAGTGCTGCCGCAGGGCGCCTTCTCCGCCCACCGTCAAAATGGTGGCGGAGGCGCCCACCTTTAAGTCTCTCAGTGTCATACTACCATCGTCCCTTTCTGCATTCTCTGCCGTAAAAGAGCATGGTTGGACGGAGGCGGGATTCTCCGCCTCCGAACTGTATTGTTTCCTGATAGAATTAGTATAACGTGGTCAGGGGAGGTTGTCAATCTTTGCCATAGCGGGGCGAAGTTGTCAACCTGAGGGGATTGCGCTCCTCCTTAGGCAGCGTTCGATATAGAGGCTTTGTCCGGCCTTCCACCCCTCACCGGCAGAGTGACCGGATTAAGCGCTTCATCTCATCCTTATCGGTGATGCGGCGGCTGCGCTCGATGAGTTCGTTCTGCTCCGCCCGGGGCAGCCGCCCGAAGGCGGCCAGGGCCTCCTCATCCACGGCCAGGTTCATGGAGAAGCCCAACGGCATTTCGTGAAGGGGCGGTTCCATTCCGTCACCCCCTGACCAGGCACAGAATCAGCCCGTAAATCACGCTGCTGCCGATGCCGAACACCAGCACCGGCCCGGCGATCTGGAACATCTTCGCCGCCATACCGGTGACAAATCCCTCGCTTTTGAACTCCATGGCCGGGGAGACGATGGAGTTGGCGAAGCCGGTGACGGGCACCAGGGTCCCCGCCCCGGCGTGCTTGGCCAGGCGGTCATACACCTTTAAGCCGGTGAACAACGCCGCCAGAAAAATCAGCGAGATAGAGGTGGCAGTACCCGCGTTCTCCCGGCTCAGCCCGAAGTGGGCGTACATCATCTGGAGGGCCTGGCCCACACAGCAGATGCCGCCCCCCACGCAGAAGGCCCACACCAGGTCCTTCCCCAGCGCGGACGGGGGCGAAAGGCTGTTCACCAGCTCGCCATATTCCTGATTGGTCATAGAAATTCCTCCGTATCCTTCAGATAGGGAGAGTATGGGCGTTTTTTCAGAAAAATATACGCACCGTCCAACTTGCCACCACAAAGCCGGTCAGGTCGGCGCACAGGGCGGCGGGGATGGCGTAGCGGGTTTTCCGAATACCGGCGGAGCCGAAGTAAACCGCCACGGTGTAGAAGGTGGTCTCGGTGCTGCCCATCATCACCGCCACCGTCCGGCCGATCTGGGAATCGGGGCCGTAAGCGGAAATCAGCTCCGCCCCCACCCCCAGGGCTCCGCTGCCGCTGACGGGCCGCAGCAGCACCAGGGCCACCGTCTCCGCCGGGATGCCCAGCAGATTCAGCAGGGGCCGGAGGGCCTCCGCCGCCAGGTCAAAGGCGCCGGAGGCTCGGAGCATATAGATGGCGGTCATCAGCCCCACCAGCGGCGGCACGATGCGGAGCAGCACCTTCAGCCCCTCCATGGCTCCCTCCCCCAGAGCGCCGTAGACGTCCACCCCTTTCACAAGGCCGGCCACCGCCGCAGCCAGCAGGATGCCGGGCACCAGCATGGCCGTCAACAGCGTCACAGGCCCCTCCTTCCCACCCGCCGAAACAGCTTCGCCGCACCGATCCCTGCGCACAGGGCTGCCAGCGAGGTCAGCCAGACACAGGGCAGAATGTCAAAGGGGGTCTCGCACCCGGCGGCGCTCCGCACCGCCGCAACGGTGGTGGGAATCAGCTGGATGGAGGCGGTGTTACACACCACAAAGAGGCACAGACTGTCGGAGGCCACGCCGGGGCTACTGCGGGCCATCCGCTGGACTGCCTGAATCCCCAGCGGGGTGGCGGCGTTGCCCAGCCCCAGCAGGTTGGCGGAGACGTTGGCGGAAATCAGCTCCATCGTCTCCCCGTCCCGCTCCGCCTCCGGGAACAGCCGCCCCAGCACCGGCCGTAGCAGACGCTGCAGCCCCTCCAGCATCCCGCACCGGCGCATGACCTCCATCACCCCCATCCACAGGCACAGCATCCCCGCCATGGAGATACACAGCTCCACGGCAGCCTGTGCCCCCTCTGCCGCCGCCGCAGAAACCGCCCCTAGGGAGCCGGTGGCCCCGCCGCACAGAAGGCTGAGGGCGACCATCGCCGTCCATAGTACCGTCATTGCCATCGTGTCATCACCCGGTTCACCCTATGCCCCGTCAACCGGAAACATGCCCTGAGGTCCGCAACTTTTTTCAGAAAATCAAACGATATTTCGCTATTTTTCTTGACTTTCAGTGGGAAATCATGTACAATACAACTAGCAATATTACAAGAAAATTCTTGATGAATGGAGGGGGAAGCATGAAATCAACAGGTAT
>JAJQET010000023.1 GCA_021201515.1 Clostridiales bacterium
ACGCACCAAAGCTGCCGCCGATGGCGGCTGGGTACGATTGCCGCCCGTTCCGCCGTTGGCGTAACGTGGCGGCAATTTTGTTATCCAACGGTAGATAACATCTGACTGAACGGCTATGCTACGCTCCACAACCCAGGATAGATTGCTTTTTAACCTGATACCAGAAAACCGCAGGCGGGGCAGCCCAAAGAGCTGCCCCGCTATTCCTGCCCTTTGGGCAAATTCGATAAATCCGCTTGTTGAGTTTGCCCAAAAACAAAAAACAGAGAAAAGGCCCTTGACAAAAGTGAAAAATTGGTGTACTGTTGGCTTAAATTAAATCACGATTTAGTACAGTATCTAAACTTGTTGCACGTTCCGGCTGTTGGCAGACCATGCCCCTGCCCCGCCGCCGGAACAGGAAAGGAGCCAACATGAATATCGGTGTGTGCGGATGCGGCACCATTGCATCCTGGATTTCTGATATTTTGAACCAGTTAAACAGCAAAACCATTGTGAAATACGGCGTGGCCTCCGCCTTTGCGGCGGAGTGTCAGCCCTTTGCCGACAAGTGGGGCTGGGAAAAGGTGTACGACAGCTATGACGCCCTGATGCAGGACCCGGCCATCGACCTGGTTTACATCGCCGTCCCCAACTCCTTCCACCATGAGGTCTGCCTGAAGGCGCTGGGCTACGGCAAAAACGTGGTCTGTGAAAAGCCCTTCGCCGTCAACGAGCAGCAGGCGGCGGAAATGATCGCGCTGGCGGAGGAAAAAGGCGTGTTCCTCGCCGAGGCCCTGTGGCCCTCCTTCCTGCCCTCCCGGCAGCTCATCGACGATGAGATCTCCTCCGGCAGCATCGGCCAGGTCACCGGGGCGGAGTTTGTCTCCCTGTCCTACGTCCTGTTCCTGGAGCGGGTGAAGCGGCTGGACCTGGGCGGCGGCGCCCTGCTGGACATGGGCCCCTATATGCTGGGCCGGATGACCGACCACTTCGGCCTGGACATCGCCTCCATCCAGGGCACCTTTGAGCATCTGGACACCGGCGTGGACAGCCGGGACGACTACACCATCACCTACAAAGACGGCAAAACCGTCCATTGCAGAAGCACCATTGACACCCCCCACGAGGAGGGACAGGAGTACGGCCAGATCAACGGCACGAAAGGCTCCATCTGGTTTGACAGCATTTCCAACCCCCAGGACATCCGGGTGCAGGACCTGGAGGGCAATGTGGTGAAGCAAATCGCCGTGCCTCCCATGATCCACGGCGCCGAGGTGCCCTTCATCGCCGGTTACGAATATGAGTTCCTGGCCTTTGAGCGGGCCCTGGCAGAGGGCCGCACCGAGTGCCCCGAAGCCACCCACGCTCAGACCCTGACCATCGCCCATGTGATGACCGAGCTGCGCAGGCAGGCCAACGTGGTGTTTCCCTTTGAATGATGCACGGAATGACGAATAGAAAGAAGGTTGCAAAGCTATGGCTAACGCGATAGGGAAGAAGGTGGGGCGCGACCTGACCAGCGGCCCCATCATGCCGTCCCTGTTATCCTTCGCACTGCCCATTGTGATTACGGACGTGATTCAGCAGCTCTACTCCATGGTGGACCTGATGGTGATTGGGCAATTCGTGGGCAATGTGGGCACCGTGGGCGTGAACACAGGCGGCGAGATTGCCGACTTCCTGATGCCGGTGGCGACCGCTTTCGCCGCCGCCGGACAGATTTATGTGGCCCAGCTGGCCGGGGCCAGAAAATATGAGGACCAGAAGCGGGCCATCGGCACCTTCATCAGCCTGATGCTGTGCGCGGCGCTGGCCTTCATGGTGCTGACCATCGCCCTGACCAATCCCATCCTGAACCTGCTGAACTGCCCGGAGGAATCCCTCAGCGAGGCGCGGAACTACATGATCATCACCGCTGTGGGCCTGCCCTTCATCTACGGCTACAACGCGGTGTGCGGCGTGCTGCGGGGCATGGGCGAGAGCCAGCGCCCCCTGGTGTTCATCATCATTGCGGCGGTGGTGAATATCTTCCTGGACATTCTGCTGGTGGCCGTGTTCCAGCTCAGCGCCGCCGGTACGGCTCTGGCCACGGTGTTCTCCCAGGTGGCGGCGTTCTCCGCGGCCTTTGCGTATATGTACAGAAACAAGGAGACCTTTGAGTTCGAGCTGAAGCTGTCTTACTTCAAGTGCGACCCCCATCACGCTAAGGTGCTGCTGAAGCTGGGCCTGCCCCAGGCCCTCCGCTCCGTGCTGGTACGGGCCTCCATGCTCTGGGTCAACGCCAACGTGAACGCCTGCGGCTCCATTGCCTCCGGCACCAACGGCATCGGCAACAAGCTGCAAAAGTTCCTGGAGATCTTCAGCTCCAGCATGTCCCAGGCCAGCGCCGCCATGGTGGGCCAGAACCTGGGGGCGAAAAAGCAGGACCGGGCGAAACGGACGGTGCTCTCCGCCCTGCTGTTCAGCATCTGCTTCGCCGTCTGCATCAGCCTGCTGATCTTCTTCTTCCCCCAGCAGGTGTTCGGCATCTTCACCACCGACGCGGACGTGAAGGCCTTCGGCGTGTACTATATCCAAATGCTGTGCGTGCATATCATCGTCTCGTCCATTACCAGCTCCTATCAGTCCATGGTCATCGGCTCCGGCAACGCCACCCTGAACTTTATCATCGGCATCCTGGACGGCGTGGTCTGCAAGGTGGGGCTGAGCCTGCTGTTCGTGAACGTCATCTTCCAGGTGACGCCGGAGACCAACTGGGCCCTGACCGCCATGGGCTATTTCTGGGGCACCGGTCTGTCCCGTGTGCTGCCGGCCCTGGTGTGCATTGTCTACTTCTACTCCGGCCGCTGGAAGAAGAGGTCGCTGCTGTCGTAACGGAGGAAGCGCTGTGAAGGTGAAACGGAAATCCTATCGGGAACGCTATTTTGAGGACCATCAGGCTGTGCGTGAGGTGGCCAACAACCGGAAAGGCTACCGCATCGTCTACCGCTATGTGGGCCTTTGGGCGGCCTGGCGCAGCGAACGCTGGCCCCTCGGCACCGTCAAGGGGGCCTTCGCCCTGGCGGAATTGGTCAGCGTCTGCCTGTACCTGATTTGCGCCACGGTGGATACGCCGCTGAACCACAGCCGGCTGGTGAACGGGTTCGGCGTTCTGTCTGTCGTCCCCTGGCTGGTGGAGCTGTCCGGCATCCTCCGCTTCCTGCTGTCAAAATCCTATGTCAAGGAGATGGACAGCATGGAAATCGACCGCGCCATCCGGTACGGCGCAGTTCTGCGGGCGGGGCTGCTGGGCCTGTCCCTGCTGTGCGGCATTGGTACCATCCTGGTCAGCGGGACGGCCACGGCGGCGGACGCCGACGTGGGGCTGGGGATTCTGGCCAGCATCGCCCTGTCCGTCGGCGTTTGGCAGGGCTACCGCGGCCTGTTGCTGGACACCTATCACAACGTAAACGGGGAACCGGGCAGCCGGTGCTGAGGCTGCCAACTTCCCCCGGAAGGCAAAGGAACAGGGCTGTTGCGTACCGATTCCGGCGCGCAGCAGCTCTGTTTTTCCAAACGGAGCCGCCGCAGAGAGGCAAATGTGCTTTTTGCACAAAAAACAAAAAAGATGTTTGTCTATTCCGCCAATTGATTTTTGACGAAACTGCGTTTATACTCTCAAATAGTAAATCGTGATTTAATTCATGATTCAATCCAGAGGCGCGGCTCCCACTGCGGCATGGGCAGGCAGGAGCGCGGCTCACCCGTTCCAAATTTTTAAGGAGGACAAAACATGAAAAAAGCAACGAAACGATTCCTGACCCTGCTCCTGGCTGTGGCGATGGTGTGTTCGCTGGCGGCCTGCGGCGGCTCCAGCGACAGCGGCTCCGGCGACAGCGGCACCTCGTCCGGCGACAGCAGCGCCTCGGACGGCGGCACCTCCACCTCTGACGTGAACAACGACGCCGACGGCAACGGCCGGGCGGACAAGGTGGTTTACGCCAGCACCCAGGCCTATTCCAGCCTGACCCCCTTCCTGAACCCCAAGACCTACACCGCCGCCGTCTTTGAGACCCTGGGCCGCTATCATGACTATGGCAGCGACTTCGAGGGCCTGCTGATGGAGAGCTGGGAGCAGACAGACGAGCTGACCTATGTGGTCACCCTGTATGACAACATCTACGACTCCGAGGGCAACCACATCACCGCCAGCGACGTGGTGTTCAGCTTTGAAACCGTCCGCACCGAGGGTGAAATTTCCCAGACCACCGTCATCGAAACCGTCACCGCCCTGGATGACTACACCGTTCAGTTCACCTGGGCCGACACCCCTGTCACCGGCGCCTTTGAGCAGCTGATGAGCCTGGTCAACATTGTCAGCCAGGAAGCCTACGAGGCCACCGGCGATGGCATGGCCTCCGACCCTGTGGGCACCGGGCCCTATGTGGTCACCAGCTGGACCAGCGGCGTCAGCATGACCCTGGAGGTCAACGAGAACTACTGGGCCTCTGACGACCAGATCAAGTTCGACACCCAGAAGCAGAACGTGGACGTGATCGAGATTCAGACCATCTCCGAGTCCTCCCAGATCACCATGGCCCTCCAGACCGGCACCATTGACATGACCGAGGACCTGGCCGCCACTGACGCCTCCAACTTCCAGGAGGGCGGCACCTATTCCGACAGCTACAGCGTGCTGGAGCAGGCCGACTACGCCCCCAAGTCCATCCTGGTGAACGTCAGCGAGGATGCCAAGACCAGCGACTACTACCTCCGTCAGGCCATCATGTGCGCCATTGACAACGAGTACATCGCCTCCGTGGTGAACGGCGGCTCCAACCAGGCGGTCTATGGCCTGGGCGCCCCCTCCAACTCCGACTATGATGAGGAATCCTGGAAGTCTTACCTGCCGGAGCGCTCCGTGGAGCAGGCCAAGGAATATCTGGCCCAGTCCGCCTATCCCGACGGCACCACCATCACCCTGCTGCTCATCGACGGCGGCATCAATAACGACATCGCCGAGATCATTCAGAACGAGCTGAACCAGATCGGCATCGAAGTGGACGTCCAGGCCCAGACCTTCGGCAACTGGCTGACCAACAAGAACGACTCCTCCGCCTGGGATCTGATCATCTCCGAGCTGTCCTCCACCAACTGCTGCGCCGCCATCTACCAGAACGCCTTTGACACCCGGGACGGCAGCGCCAATGAGATCTTCTCCGACGACGCCACCCTTCAGGAGCTGTTGGAAGCCTGTATCTTCGTGGACAACCACACCCAGGAGAGCGTCAACGCCTTCCAGCAGTATCTGACCGAACAGGCCTATGTGATTCCCGGTCTGGTGCAGATCAACTACAACGTCTATGACAGCTCCCTGATCTCCGAAATCGTCTACAGCGGCGAGGGCGCGGTCATTCCCCAGGCCTTCACCTACATCGGCGTGGCTGAGTAACCCTCACCCCTACGGTACCCTATTCCCATAGCATCCGGGGCTACCCTGACCCTTCGGAAGCGACCGACCCCATCCGGCATCCGCAGCCGCTATGACGCGAGCAGGCGTCCGCTGTGATTGCGTCAACCGCTCCGAGGGGGGCGGGTAGCCCCTCACTTTTAGAAGTATCCATTCATTTTACTCCATAAAGGAAAACGGGTGAATTATTTATTATGTGGAGATACATTTTAAAACGACTGGTCATGATGATCTTCGTGGTCCTCGGCGTGGCCATCGTGATCTTCTCGATCATGTACTTTATCCCCGGAAACCCGGCGCAGATCATCCTGGGTTCCAACGCCTCGGAAGAGGCTGTGCAGGAGCTGTATGTGAGCATGGGGCTGGATCAGCCCTACCTGGTGCAGCTGGGCACCTTCCTGTCCGACACCTTCCTGCACTTTGACCTGGGGAACTCCTATCAGTCCAAAATCGCAGTGGCCACGGAAATCGCTGAGCGCTTCCCCCGGACGCTGATTATCGCCGCCTGCTCCCTGATCATCACTACCGCAGTGGGCATCCCTCTGGGCATCGTGGCCGCTACCCATCAGGGCAAGTGGCAGGACAACCTGGCCACCCTGATCTCCATGCTGGGCCTGTCCCTCCCCGGCTTCTGGCTGGCCCTGATGCTGGTCAACTGGCTGTCCGTGGGCCTGGGCATCCTGCCTGCTTACGGTGTGGGCACCTGGAAGCATTATGTGATTCCCATCATCGCCAACTCCGTCATCGGCATCGCCAACATCGGCCGTCAGTGCCGTGTGGACGTGCTGGAGGTCATCCATTCGGACTACGTCACCACCGCACGGGCCAAGGGCGTCAGCAACCACAACGTCACCTTCAAGCACGTCATGCCCAACGCGCTGATTCCGCTGATTACCTCTCTCGGCTCCGTCTTTGCCTCCTCTCTGGGCGGCACAGTGGTCATTGAGTCCATCTTCGTGATTCCCGGTATCGGCCTGTATATGTCCAACGGTATCCTGAACCTGGACTATCCCGCCGTGCGGGGCGGCGTGGTGATCATCGCCATTGCCTTCAGCTTTGTCATGCTGGCGGTGGACCTGATCTACGCATACGTTGACCCCCGCATCAAGGCTCAGTACGAAGGAAAGTAAAGGGGGAGAGAAAAATGACAAAAACAGCAACAACCGCAGCTGCGGCCCCCAAGGCCAAGCGAAACAGCCAGACGAAAGAGGTGCTGAAACGCTTTACGAAAAATCCGTTGGCCATGACCGGCACAATTATTTTCGTCGTTTTCGTGGTGCTGGCCATTCTGGCACCTTACATCTGCAAGTATTCCTACGATGAGATGATCACTGACATCCTGGCAGGCTGCTCCCTGGAACATTTCTTTGGCACAGACAAATTTGGGCGCGACCTGTTCAGCCGTATCCTCTACGGCGGACGGTACTCCATCTTCATGGGCGTGGTGGCCACCCTCCTGGGCACGGCCATCGGCATGGTGCTGGGCGCCATCGCAGGCTTCTTCGGACAGGTGGCAGATAACGTGGTCATGCGTATCTGTGACATCTTCCAGGCCATCCCCGGCATCCTGCTGTCCATGGTGATCTCCACCGTGCTGGGCGTCGGCGTGGTCAACACCATCATCGCCCTGTCCATCGGCGGCATCGCGGGCAACGCCCGTATGATGCGGAGCCTGATCCTCCAGGTGCGCAACAATGATTACATCGAAGCCGCCGGCTCCATCAACTGCTCCAGCCCCCGTATCATCTTCCGCCACATCCTGCCCAACACCTTCGGCCCCATCCTGGTGGGCTGCACCATGGGCATTGGCGGCACCATCATGCAGGCGGCCAGCCTGAGCTTCCTGGGCCTGGGCATCAAGGCGCCCATTCCTGAGTGGGGCGCTCTGCTGAACGAGGGCAAGGACTACTTCACCCTGTATCCCCATCTGCTGATCTTCCCCGGCCTGGCCATCGGCCTGCTGAGCCTGGCCACCTGCCTGATGGGCGACGGCCTGCGGGATGCAATGGACCCCAGACTGAAGAAGTGACCGAGGTGTGAGAAATGGAACATAAGATTGAACAAAAGAATCAGGAGCACTTCCTGGAGGTCAAAGACCTGACCGTATACTACACCGTGTCCAAGGTGGACACCAAGGCGGTCAACGGCGTCTCCTTCACCCTGGAGAAGGGTCAGACCCTGGGTCTGGTGGGAGAGACCGGCGCAGGCAAGACCACCATCGCCAAGGCCATCCTGGGCATTCTGCCCGTCCCGCCTGCCCGGCTCATCAACGGTTCTATCCGCTTTGACGGGCAGATGCTGACGGAGCTGCCGGAGTCCGAAATGCTGAAAATCCGGGGCGACAAGATCGCCATGATCTTCCAGGACCCCATGACCGCCCTGAACCCGGTGATCACCGTGGGCGACCAGATCTCCGAGGTCATCAGCCTGCACAACAGCGTCTCCAAGGCCGAGGCCAAGAAACAGGCCGGGGAAATGCTGGAGATGGTGGGCATCCCCGCCTCCCGTTATGGGGAGTATCCCCATCAGTTCTCCGGCGGCATGAAGCAGCGCGTGGTCATCGCCATGGCCCTGGCCTGCGACCCTGACCTGCTGCTGGCGGACGAGCCCACCACCGCCCTGGACGTGACCATTCAGGCCCAGGTGCTGGATATGATCCGGAATTTGCAGCAGAAGAACAATACCGCTATGATCCTCATCACCCACGACCTGGGCGTGGTGGCCCAGGCCTGCGACAACGTGGCCGTGGTCTATGCCGGAGAAATCATCGAGAGCGGCACGAAAGAGGACATCTTCGACCATCCCACCCACCCCTATACCGCAGT
>JAJQET010000236.1 GCA_021201515.1 Clostridiales bacterium
GTGGCCGTTGCCGCCTCGGCGGCCAGCTCCGGGGGGATAGGCCCCATTGCCTGGTGGATCACCCGCTCCGCCGTGCTGAGGATGATCATATTGCTGTGTTCCCGCTCAGCCCGCTCCTGCAAGTGGGCCAGGAAGGCATCCTTCTCCGCCTGGGCCAGGGCCTCCTGACGGTCCAGCCAGCCCTTGGTGGTGATGGTGAAGCCTGCCGCCTCCAGCCCCTGCTCAATCGTCACCACAAAGCGGGAGTTCACGTCGCCGGAGCCGGTGCCGCCCTTGACGGTGCCTCTGGCCCCGTTGCCGTAGAGGGCCACCTTGCCCACGGTTTTCAAGGGCAGCACCCCGTTGTTCTCCAGCAGCACCATGCACTCCCCCGCCATGGCCCGTACACGGTCCATATGGGCCTGCTCCAGCGGGGTAATGTCCGGGGTTTTCGTTGCAAAAATTCGATTCACGTCAATTCCTCCTATTCAGGGTTCTGGGTTTCCGGTTCGATACCCTTATTATAGCAAGGTTTCCATGGAAAGACCAGAGGTTTTTGCTTTTTTTGGGGGATTTCCACAGCCGCCCTTTTCCCTGCGCAGCGGCATCCGCCCCGCGATTTTGCACAAAGGCCCTGAAAATTTTTTCTTCCTTTTCGGCAGAAAGTTAGAAACAACTAATTGACAAGCCAGGTTAGTTGTGCTAAACTTACAATGCAAGGTAAGCATAGGCTAACGCGATCAGTTATACAAGGGATGGTGAATCATGATGCCGCTGTCTATGGCAAACATTGGCACAACATGGAAGGTCGATGCGATCAAGGGGAAAGAGGAAACCAGACACCACCTGGAGAACCTCGGCTTTGTTCCGGGCTGCACCGTTTCCGTGGTGACTGTGCTGGGCGGCAACCTGATTGTCCGGGTGAAGGACACGCGGGTTGCGCTCAATCAATCGCTGGCCGCAAAAATCTGGGGAGAGGAAGTTTGAGCATGAAATCTCTGAAGGAAGTCGCCATCGGCGAGACCGTCACCGTCACCAAGCTGGTGGGCGAGGGTTCCGTCCGGCGCAGAATTATGGACATGGGCATCGTCAAGGGCGTCTCCATCTATGTCCGCAAGGTGGCCCCTCTGGGCGACCCCATTGAAGTTACCGTCCGGGGCTATGAGCTGAGCATCCGTAAGAGCGAAGCAGAGCACATTATGGTGGAATAAGGGGCATTTTGTGCGTCTGCTTTCCCTTTTGTGCCTTAGTTAGTCCATTCAAACCTTTTTGAGGAAGTGAGGAAATTCGTATGGCAGAAGTAAAGATTGCGCTTGCCGGCAATCCCAACTGCGGCAAGACTACCATGTTTAACGAGCTGACCGGCGCCAGCCAGTACGTTGGCAACTGGCCCGGCGTCACCGTGGAGAAGAAAGAGGGCAAATTGAAGGGCCATAAGGAGGTCATCATTGAGGACCTTCCCGGCATCTACTCCCTGTCCCCCTACACGCTGGAGGAAGTGGTCAGCCGTACTTATCTCATCAATGAGAAGCCTGACGTGATTTTGAACCTGGTGGACGCCTCCAACCTGGAGCGGAACCTGTATCTGACCACCCAGCTGCTGGAAGTGGGCGTGCCCGTGGTGGTGGCCCTGAACATGATCGACCTGGTGGAGAAGAACGGCGACAAGATCGACGCGAAGAAGCTGTCCAAGGTTCTGGGCTGCCCCGTGGTGGAGACCAGCGCCGTCAGCGGCAAGGGCGTCATGGAGGCCGCCGAGGCCGCCATCGCCCAGACGAAGAAGGCCGCCCCTCAGCCCAAGTGGTTCGACTCGGACATCGAGGCGGTGCTGGAGCAGCTGGAAAATGCCGTCCGGGGCAAGTGCGACCCCGCCCACGAGCGCTGGTACGCCGTCAAGCTGTTCGAGCATGACAGCAAGGCCATCGAGGCCCTGAACCTGACCCCCACCGCGCTGGAGCCGCTGAACGCCTCCATCAAGGCGCTGGAGCAGGACTATGACGACGACAGCGAGAGCATCATCACCTCCGGCCGCTATGAGGCCATCGCGGTCATGCTCCAGGGCGCCTATCAGAAGAAGCCCCAGACCATGTCCACCAGCGACAAGATCGACCGCATCGTCACCAACCGCATCGCGGCCCTGCCCATCTTCGCCGTGGTCATGTGGGCGGTCTATTACATCTCCATCAACACCATCGGCGGCATCTGCACCGACTGGGTGAACGATGTGCTGTTCGGCGAGTGGATCCCCGGCGCCATCGACGTGGTGCTGGAGGCCGTGGGCTGCGCCGACTGGCTCTACAGCCTGATTCAGGACGGCATTGTGGCCGGCGTCGGCGCGGTGCTGGGCTTCGTGCCCCAGATGCTGGTGCTGTTCCTCTGCCTGGCTATTTTGGAGGACTGCGGCTACATGGCCCGTATCGCCTTCATCATGGACCGGATTTTCCGCCGGTTCGGCCTCTCCGGCAAGTCCTTCATTCCCCTCCTCATCGGCACCGGCTGCGGCGTGCCCGCCATTCAGGCCTCCCGCACCATCGAGAACGATAAGGACCGGAAGATGACCATCATGACCACCACCTTCATCCCCTGCAGCGCCAAGCTGCCCATCATCGCCCTGATTGCTGGGGCCCTGTTCCCGGATTCCTCCTGGGTGGCCCCTTCCGCCTACTTTGTGGGCATTGGCGCGGTCATCGTCTCCGGCATCATTCTGAAGAAGACCTCCCTCTTCGCAGGCGACCCCGCTCCCTTCGTCATGGAGCTGCCCCCCTATCATATGCCCCGGCCCAAGGGCCTGCTGATCCATATGTGGGACCGCAGCAAGGCCTTCATCAAGAAGGCGGGCACCATCATCCTGCTGTCCACCATCGTGATTTGGTTCCTCCAGAGCTTCGGCTTTGCTGACGGCAGCTTCGGCATGGTGGATGCGGAGGACTCCATCCTGGCCGCCGTGGGTGGCGTCATCGCCATCATCTTCCAGCCCCTGGGCTGGGGCCACTGGCAGGCTGCCGTGGGCGCCATCACCGGCCTGATCGCCAAGGAGAACGTTGTGGGCACCCTGGCCCAGCTCTACAGCGGCCTGGAAGAGGTCTCCGAGGAAGGCGAGGAGATTTGGTCCGTCCTGCCCCTGTACTTCACCCAGGTCAGCGCCTACAGCTATCTGGTGTTCAACCTGCTGTGCGCCCCCTGCTTCGCCGCCATCGGCGCAGTGCACCGTGAGATGGGCAGCGGCAAGTGGACCTGGCTGGCCATCGGCTGGCAGTGCGGCCTGGCCTACTGCGTCAGCCTGGTGATTTACCAGTTCGGCGCGCTCCTCTTTGACGGCGCCAGCTTCGGCGTGGGCACCGTGGCCGCCATCCTGGTGCTGGTTCTCCTGGTCTACCTCCTGGTGCGCCCGGCGAAAAAGTCCGGCAGCGAGACCCTGTCCAGCGTAGCCGCCCGGGAGCAGGCATCCTGACCCTCTGTCTATCGTTTACAAATCCCCTATCCCACAGGAAGGAGCGTTCTTTATGGGAACCGCAGTTGTCTTATTGGTATTGATCGTGATTGTGGTTCTGGCCATCCGCTCCACCTTCGGCCTCGGAAAGAAGAAACATTCCGACGGCTCCGGCGGCGGATGCGGCGGCGGGTGCAGCAACTGCCCTTATTGCAGCAGCTGCAAGAAGTGAAGCGCTGACCGAACCCAGAGAACCGCATCATCTGCCCGGCGGCGTGACGGCTGAAACCGTCACGCCGCTGTTTTTTTGCGCTTTGCCCTTCCAAAACAGCCGGGGATATTGTATAATCATGGAACCTGAATCCGGCAGGGCTGCGGCCTTCCCCCGGTTCCATAGAGGAGAGAACAAGCTATGATACGAAAGAAATCCTACGGCCAGCCCTTTGACACGGAGGCCGTGGTAGGCCCCTGGGAAGCGCTGGACGGCCTATTACCCTTTCTGACGGAGGAGGGCGGCGGCCGGTTCTCCTGCCCTATGGACGAGGGGGCGGTGGTGTACGGCCTGGGGGAGAACATCCGGGGCATCAATAAGCGTGGCTGGATCTATGAAAGCCTCTGCTCCGACGACCCCAACCACCGGGAGGACACCCGTTCCCTCTACGGGGCGCACAACTTCCTGATCGTGGACGGGGCCCGGCAGTTCGGCGTGTTCGTGGACTATCCCGGCAAGGTGACTTTTGACGTGGGTTATACGGACAGCGGCCTCCTGACGATTCAGACGGAGGAGCCTGACCTGACCCTCTACCTGATCGACGGGGACGGGCCGGAGGACATCGTCCGGCAGTTCCGCGCTCTGGTGGGGCGGAGCTATATTCCCCCCAAGTGGGCCTTCGGCTATGAGCAGAGCCGGTGGAGCTGCAGAAACGCCGACGAGGCGCGGGAGGTGGCGGCCCGCTGCCGGGCGGCAGGCATCCCCCTGGACGCCATTTATCTCGACATTGACTACATGGATGGGTACAAGGACTTCACCGTGAACCGGGACGCCTTCCCCGACCTATCCGGCCTGGCCGCCGAGCTGAAGGAACAAGGCATTCGCCTGGTGCCCATCATCGACGCCGGGGTGAAGATCGAACCGGGATACTCCGTCTACGAGGAAGGGGTTCGTCAGGGCTACTTCTGCAAGGAGGTGGACGGGTCGGATTTTGTGGCCGCCGTCTGGCCGGGACGGGTACACTTCCCGGATATGCTGAACGGGGAGGCCCGGCGCTGGTTCGGCGGACACTATAAGGCGCTGCTGGACCAGGGCATCGAGGGCTTCTGGAACGACATGAATGAGCCGTCCATCTTCTATTCGGAGCAGCGGCTAAAAGATACCTTCGCGCAAATCGATGCTTACCGCACCAAAAATCTGGACCTTCACACCTACGGCGCATTGCAGGGGCTGGTGGCAGGGCTGAAAAACAACCCGGAGGATTACAAATGCTTTTACCATCGGCATAAGGACGGCCTGGTGCGCCACGACAGGGTACATAACCTCTACGGCTACAACATGACCCGGGCTGCCGGAGAGGCCATTGAGGCCCTGGAGCCGGAGAAACGCATTCTGCTGTTCTCCCGCTCCTCCTACATCGGGATGCACCGTTACGGCGGCATCTGGACCGGGGATAACCTGTCCTGGTGGTCCCACATCCTGCTGAATTTGCAGATGATGCCCTCCCTGAATATGTGCGGCTTCCTCTACACCGGGGCCGACCTGGGGGGCTTTGGCGCGGACACCACGGAGGACTTGCTGCTGCGCTGGCTGGCTCTGGGCATTTTCACTCCGCTGATGCGAAACCGTTCCGCCATGGGCACCCGGCGGCAGGAGGTCTATCGCTTCCCCCATGTGGAGGCGTTCCGGCAGATCATCTCCCTGCGCTATGCCCTCCTGCCCTACCTCTACAGTGAGTACATGAAGGCGGCCCTGGGAAACGGAATGTATTTCCGGCCCCTGGCCTTCGCCTATCCGGAGGACGCCTTCGCCCGCCGGGTGGAGGATCAACTGATGGTGGGGGAGAGCATTATGATCGCGCCGGTCTATCAGCAGAACGCCAAGGGGCGCTATGTCTACCTGCCGGAGCGGATGAAGCTGGTGCGGTTCGGCGGCTCCCATACGACGGGGCAGAACGTGCTGGAGACGGTGCGTGAGGAGCTTCTGGAGCCGGGCCACCATTACATCGACGTGGCCGTGGATGAGGTGGTCTTCTTCCTCCGGCCGGGGCACCTTGTCCCGGTGTCCCTGGGCGGGTGCTGCGTGGAGGACGTGGACTTCACCCATTTGAAGCTGCTGGGCTATCCGGAGGGCGGCTGCTCCTACGAGCTGTATGACGATGACGGCTTTTGCCGGGACTATGACGACCCCGCCCACATCACTCGCATCTTTGTGGACGGCGGCGGCACGGTACATACCGAGGGGACCGCAGGGAAAGAAGTCCAATGGCTGTGACAGGACAAAAAAACGAGGTTTGGGAACCAAACAGGTTTTCCAAACCTCGTTTTGTGTTGCGGGCAGGGGAAGGGTCAGTCCTCTTCCTCCGCCGTGTACTTCATCAGCAGCGCCTCCAGGGCGTCATTGCTCAAGGGCGTGGGCACGGAGAAGCTCTGGTTGCCGTCGATGAGCCGGGCCAGCGCGCGGTATTCCTCCGCCTGATGGGAGTCCGGGGCGTACTCGATCACCGTCTGCCGGTGGCACTCCGCCCGCTGCACCAGGTTGTCCCTTGGCACGAAGTAAATCATCTGGGTGTTCAGCTGCCGGGCGAAGTCCTCCACCAGCTCCTGTTCCCGGTCCACCATGCGGGAGTTGCAGATCAGGCCGCCCAGCCGGGTCTTGCCGGCGGCAGCATAGCGCTGGATGCCCTTACAGATGTTGTTGGCAGCGTAGAGGCTCATCATCTCGCCGGAGCAGACGATGTAGATCTCCTCCGCCTTGCCCTCCCGGATGGGCATGGCGAAGCCGCCGCAGACCACATCCCCCAGCACGTCGTAGAGAACATAGTCCAGGCCGCTGTGGTAGGCCCCCAGCTCCTCCAGCAGGTTGATGGCGGTGACGATGCCCCGCCCGGCGCAGCCCACGCCGGGCTCCGGCCCGCCGGACTCCACCGCCTTGATGCCGCCGAAGCCCTCAAACAGGAACTGATCCAGCTCAATCTCATCCTCGTCATAGAGCCGCATGGTGTCCAGCACCGTCCGGCCGGACAGGCCCCCCAGCACCAGCCGGGTGGAGTCCGCCTTGGGGTCGCAGCCCACGATCATCAGCTCCTTGCCCTGCTCCGCCAGGGCGGCGGCCAGGTTCTGGGTGGTGGTGGACTTGCCGATGCCGCCTTTTCCGTAAATTGCGATCTGTCTCATGCCAATAACCCCTTTTCTTGTTCTGTTTGTATAGAAGCATCTGCCGTTACAGCACGCTGTCCAGCCACCGGTTCAGCTGGTCGCCCACCAGCGGCGGCAATGTGCCGGAGGGGGCGATGGACCCCTCGCAGGGCAGGTTCACCCACTTGACCCCCTCCGGGGCCATGGCGCTGGCGTTCTCATCGGCCAGAATCAGCTGATAGCCGCCCTGTTCCAGCAGGGTTTTGAGCTGCTCCTCGCTTTTCAGCTTCACGTCGCCGGGGAGCTGCTGCGCTTTGTCCATGGTGAAGAAGCTGGCCACCTGGACGCCCTCCATGCCGTACTCCAGCTGGAGCGTGGCGCGGATGGCGTTCGCCATGAACTGCTCCGCCACGATCAGCACCTTCGGCGTGCCAGCCCCATTTTCAGGCAGCGTCGGGGATACGCCGCTCTGCACCGCCTGGGCCAGACGCTGGCTCCACGCCGCGCCAAAGGGGACGCCCGCCACATAGGGGATTCCATAGGCGGATTGCAGCGCCTTCGCTGCCCGCAGCCCCGCTACAGAGGTGACCAGATTGCAGCGGGCGTTGGCCGCCTGCTTCAGGTTGGACAGGGTCTCCCCGCCGCCCCAGCGGGACAGGACGGGGCCGCAGTTCTGCTGGGTCCAGCGGTCCACCTCCTCCAGATTTTCGCTGCCCCAGTTCAGGTTGCTGCCGCCCATCAGGTTGAGGCCGGTGAGTGCGCCCGTCGGCTCCTCTACCACTGTTTTTGCCAGGACCTCCAGGCTCCGGGCCACGCCGTTCTCCCAGGTCTTGTGGCCGGTGACCTCCACCGCCGCGGCAGGCAGGCCGCTTTCCCGGTTGATCTGCTCTGCGATCTCTCCCAGGTCGGTGCCGATCATGGAGGCGCAGGGGGCCGCGCACAGCAGCACGAACTTTGGCCCCAGCTGGCTGGCCCCGGTGCGGTAGGCCTGCAGTACCTTCTCCCTGGTGCCGCCCACCACATCCTCGGAGCGGATGTGGGAGGCCACCATGCGGACGGCGTGGCTCCTGCTGCGATACTCTGTGCTGTCGTCAATGATGCCCATGCCGTCGGTATTGCTGACCACCTCTTCCAGGCCAAAGGTATCCGCCAGGAAGGGGGGCATATAGCGCCAAAGATTTTTCATCGGTACATTCCTCCGTTTCCGTCTGTCAGCTGGCGCAGCAGTTCTGCGCTGGCGGTGTAGCCGCACTGGACGGCGGGTGTGCCCCACCGGCCGCCACGGCCGCCGTAACCCGGCTTGCCGCCGCCTTCACCGTGGCCGCGTCCGGCCCATTCCGGTCTGCCGCCGCCTTCGCCGTGGCCCCGGCCGGCCCATTCCGGTCTGCCGCCGCCTTCGCCGTGGCCCCGGCCGGCCCAGTCCGGCTTGCCGCCGCCTTC
>JAJQET010000291.1 GCA_021201515.1 Clostridiales bacterium
TTTTGCATCTTTTCTCAAAAGTGGAAAATAAATTGCTGTTATTAGAGGTTCCCTTAAGTTGATGCCATTGCCAAAGGAAAGGAGGTCAACCCCATGGAGGACGAAGCCATCATCGCGTTGTACTGGGCCAGGTCGGAGGAGGCCATCTCCGAAACCGACCGGAAATATGGCCGCCTGCTGGCACAGGTGGCCCGGAACATCCTGCAAAACCGGCAGGACGTGGAGGAATGTGTCAACGACAGCTATCTGGGGGCCTGGAACGCCATGCCGCCCCAGCGCCCCGCCCTGTTGCGGAGCTTCCTCTGCCGCATCACCCGGAATCTGGCGTTGGACCGGTCGGACTACCACCACGCCGCAAAGCGCAGCGTCAGCTGCGCCGCCTCCCTGGAGGAGCTTGACCGGCTGGGGGACGGCCGGGAGAGCGTGGAGGAGGAGGTGCTGCTGGCCCAGCTGATGAACGACTTTCTGGCCGGATTGAAGCCAGAGCAGCGGGTGATCTTCCTGCGGCGGTACTGGTTCTTCCAGCCGGTGAAGGAGATTGCCCAATTCCTGGGCTGGACGGAGAACCGGGTCAGCGCCAGCCTTTCCCGCACCCGCAGGAAGCTGCGGGACTATCTGGAACAGGAGGGATATGCGATATGAACAAGGACGATATGCGCAGGATGCTGGCTCTGGTGGACGACCGATATCTGGACGAGGCCCAGGACTGGCGGCCCCAGCGCCGCCGGTGGCCCCGCTGGGCGGCCCTGGCCGCCTGCCTGTGCCTGGTGGTGGGGCTGGGGGGATTTGCCCTCTCCCGTTGGCGCGTGGGCGGCGCGGGCAACTCTGGCAACCTTGACAGCTCCGGCGACGGCCCCACCAGCTTTAGCAGCTACGCCGGGCCAGTCCTCCAGCTGACCCTGGGGGAGGAAACCGACGCCGTCACCGCCCGGCGGCAGCTGACCTATAGCCTGACAGCGTCCACCTGGCGGCAGGCGCTGGAGGTGACGGACGGCTACACCCTGACCAACGCCTCGGAGGAGGACGTGACCCTGACGGTGTACTACCCCTTCGTCGGCACCCTGTACGACCTGACCACCCCCTCCCTGACCCTGGACGGAGAGGAGCTGGAGGCCAGCGACCCGCTGGTGGGGACGGTGATCTGGCACCAGCCGTCCGAGGGCGACCCGGGCGGCAACTACGCCTCGGACTGGGAGGACTATCAGGCCGCCCTGGAGGACGGCAGCTATCTGGAGGCAGCCATCGCCGGGGTGGGAGAACTCACCGGTACGGTGACGGTCTACTGGCTGCAAAACGCGGACTGCTCCGCCGCAGAGGGGGAGAACCCCACCCTCCAGTTCTCCGCCACCATCGACCCGGAGGCCACCGCCTGCTTCTCCTACGGGATGAACGGCAGCCGGTGGAACGACGAAACCGGCACCTTCGGCTCCAGCTTCTCGGTGGACGAGGATGATTTGACGAACGGCAGCCTTCACTGCGTCATCCTCTGGGGGGAGGACGTGACGGACTACACCCTCCAGGGCTACGAGAACGGGGGCTGCTACGAGGGCATGGAGACGGAGGTCACCACCACCGTCCTCCGGGAGGAGACCACCTGGGCGGAGCTGCTCTCCCGGCTGCTGGAGGACTATTTCAGCCGGGACCCGCTGGAAAGTGGCGCCACGGAGGAGATGGTGGCAGAGGCCGCGGCCCAGTGGATCACGGAGAACCGCTGGGCGGTGGGGATGCTGGACTACGACGGCATAGGCGAAATTCTCAGCGGAGCCAGGGTGTTCTGGCTGGAGGCAGAGGTCACGGTTCCCGCCGGGGAGACGGTGACGCTGGAGGCCCACCTGACCCAGACCGCCAGCTACAACTACACGGACTACTCCGACAGCCTTCTGGGCTTTGACCTGCTGCTGGGGGCGGGCAGCAACCTGACCGTCACCGAGACCGCCGTCACCCTGGCCACCCCATACGGCACCCAGGACTGGGACCTCTACGCCCAGAACTACGGGTTCGACCTGGAGAATGGCGTCTCCACCGTCACGCTGGAGGGGGAGGAAGTTCACTACTATCTGGAGTTGAATCCGTAAAAATAACACGCTGTTATAGAGAGCCTGACGGTTCTTTGTAACAGCGTGTTTTCGTTGCCTCGCCCACATTGGCCTGAAAAAAGCGCCTGTTCCGCATGATGCGAGTCACGTTATTTTACCCCGCAGAAAAATTTAAAAAAGATTTAATTTTTATCTTGACAAATTCCTGGCGTGGGGGATATTATGATAGTGGCATTTATGCAATGCACGATAAATATACGGAGGGATGAACGATGTTTTGTACAAATTGTGGGGCGCAGCTGGCGGATGGCAGCAAATTCTGTTCTTCTTGTGGAGCGCAGCTTTCTGGTGAGGTGCCGGTTGCGAACACGGAGGTTACCGGTATGCGAACGGTTGAGGAGGTGCAGGATTTCTATGTCAACACCCTGAAAATGAAGGAAAAGTACGCAAAAAAGTATGAGAAAGGCATCAGAAAGCTGGTCGGCGCGTTGATGCCCGGCGAAGTGATTGAATTTGCATCCCATGCGGTGGTTGGCGGACTTAACTCCGGTACACAGGCAGAGTTTGCAACAACGAATAAGCGATTGATTATTGCACCTACTCCAAGTGGTGTAACATCCGTCAATATGGCAAAAAGAGGAGTCAACTTCTCGGATATTGAAAGTTATCGATACAATTCCATGAATGGGGTAACTGTGCATAAAGGGGCGCTGATTGCAACTGTTCAACTCACCTTTATTGATGGAAGCAAAATTGATTTCGGCGTTGATAAGCCATGGGCTGATGTAGTCGCCAAGGGGCTTAATGCATCTATGTATGCGCATTCGTAAATGAGGTGTCCTATGAAAAAGGGCTGGTATTATTTATGGTTTGTGGTGTTAGGACTGCTGTGGGTATATGCATTGCGTGACGGCATTAAAATTAGCAGTGTCATTTGCATGATAATTCTTGCCCCAATTACATTCCGCATCGTTCGAGGCTTCTTAACGGTTGTCAGCAATGAAAAATCGGATGATAACAATATTGCAAATGACTTCGAACCGCTGGTTCATCAGAATCCGGAGCAGCCGGAGGGTAAGTTTGTATTTTGCTCGGAATGTGGAACAAAAAATGCCGCTGATGCAAAATTCTGCGCTTCCTGCGGTAATCCGCTGCAAAATCAGTGATGGTAAGCGTATAACAGGGTCGGCTGTCACCACAACAAATCACGTTACAAAGGAGAAATCAATATGTTTTGTACAAATTGTGGAACGCAAAATCCAGATGAAGCACGTTTTTGCTCCGGCTGCGGGTGCGCCCTGCACCCGGACCAGGCGGCGGGGACGCAGCCTGCAACGGGCGTGGCTCCCATGTCCAACGGGCAGGAGAAGAAGGTAGAAATTAAAAGTCCAGCGTCTGCCAAAACCGGAATGACGCTGGGGATTATTGCACTGATTCTGGCGGCAGTTTCGACGACGGCTTGGATGTTAACTCCGATCATTGGCGCAAGGTCCGGGATAGTGTCTATTGTTCTGAGTATTCCGGCAATCGTGCTCAGTGCAAAGGGCCCAAACCAGTTCGAACGGGACTATCGGGAAATCGCCATGCAGAACATTGTCTACCGGGATGAATACAACAATGGAAAAAACGCCATCACCGCTGGTTTCAGCCTCGGCATGGCGGCAATTATGTTCGGCATCGGCACAGTGTGTTTCAGCATATACGCAATGGTGGTATGGTATTAAGTACGTTCCCGCAGCGGGCGACGCCGGGCACAGGAAACAGAAAGAGAAAATCAGGAGGTTATGATGCGTAAGAAATTAGTTACCATGCTGCTCATGGCAGCTGTGATGGTTTTTGCTATCAGCGGCTGCGGCAGCTCCAGCGACAGCGAAACAAGCGGCACAGACGGTGAAACCGACAGCACGCAGACCGCGACGAGCACAAACGATGCGGTTGCGGAGTTTGAAACCTGTGCAAAGGCCGGAGAATATCGGGATGCGATAGACCTCTATACATCCGAAATTGAAGGCAGCACAAGCGCCGAAAGTGAAGTGGTCAGCTTCCTTGAGGACTGGATGGTTGAAATCGCCGAAAATATCTGCGATGCGGACGGCGTCATCTCCTCCGACTATAAGGATGAGATGTATACGCTGCTGAAAATCAACGACTCTCTGGCGCTGATCGATACCGACGACCTGCTCCTGTTGCAGTCGGGCATCGAAGATTATAACGAGGGCGATTACGAGAGCGCGGTGGTCAGCCTGAACGATATTGCAGATGACGACATCGACACAGATGCCGTTGAAACGTTCAAAACGGCGGTCAGCGAAAAATATGTGGAGAGCGTTGTGCAAAAGGCGTGGGCCTATATTGACGCCGGAGAATATACCTCTGCGGTGGATTTGCTGAACGCCATGCAGTACACCGATGATACCGTTGAGGAAATCATGACGGAGGCCATGACAGCCCGCTTTGAGGAGGCGATGGAAGCCGAAACGGATTTTGCGACCATAAAGGGGCTGTACGAGGCCGCGTTGGATAACCGGTATATCGAGGTCAGCGCCGATATGACCGAGGTTTATGCCGCCGCGGAAACCAGCTACCGCGAGGGCGTGATTGCATCGGTGGACGACTATGTGGACAGCTTCGCATTTGGCTCTGCGCTGACGCTTCTGGACGAGGCGCTGACCGTTCTGGAAAACGACGATCAGCTTCTGGCCTGCAAGACGGAGACGGAGGAAGCCCAGGAGTATTATCTGCTGCATACAACCGTTGTGGATTTGACAGAGCTGACGCCGTATGATGAGTCTTATATAAGTACCGCTGGAGCCGATGATAAGGATACGGATGCGTTTGGCAACGTATATGAGACAAATATTCATGGTGATTGGAGTGATGGAGGATACGCTACATACAGGCTCGATGGCATTTACGTAGAATTTACCGGCACAGTATATTCGAGAATCGATAAGAGCAGAACCGTAAGCATTTATGGAGACGGCGTCCTTCTCTATGAAGCAACCCTTACGAAAACAGACGACCCGGTTCCGTTTTCTGTCGATATAACAGGCGTAAGAGACCTAAAGATAGTCTTTGACGGTCAAAAAATTTATATTGGAAACCCGACCTTAACCCCCGATGGGAACGGCAGTATGGAGTAACACAAAATTAGTTAAATCACCCCCTGAACAGGAAAACGCTGATGCGGCGGAGCCTTCTCCCTGCATCAGCGTTTCTTTGTTAATAATCCACCTTCATCAAACACAGCCCCTCCGGCGGGGCGGTAGGCCCGGCCTGGCTGCGGTCTTTTGCCGCCAGAATCTCCCCCACCCGCTCCGGTGGGAGGTTGCCGTAGCCCACCTCCAGCAGGGTGCCCACCATGATCCGCACCATATATTGCAGGAAGCCGCTGCCGTGGAAGGTGAAGGTGAGGTAGCCCCCGGTTCGCACGATGTCGATGGAATCCACCCGGCGGACGGTGGATTTTTTCATCTTCGGGTTGCTGCAGAAGCTCTTAAAGTCGTGCTCCCCCACCAGGTAAGCCGCCCCCCGGCGCATGGCCGCCTCGTCCGCGGACTGCTCCAGCCGGGCGACGTAGCGCCGGTCAAAGATGGGCTTCATGGGGCCGTCATAGCAGGTGTAGCGGTAGGTCTTGCCCACCGCCTTATACCGGGCGTGGAACCGCTCCGCCGCCGGGCGCACCTCCCGCACCCCGATGTCCTCCGGCAGGTAGCGATTCAGATAGTCCCGCAGCGCCTCCGGCGTCAGCGTCGTGTCCAGCCAGACGTTGGCCACCATGCCTCTGGCATGAACCCCGGCGTCTGTCCGGCCTGCGCCGATGACCTCCACCGGCGCCCCGGCCAGCCGCTCCAGCACCCCTTCCAGCTTGCCCTGGATGGTGGGCAGGCCCGGCTTACGCTCCCAGCCGTGGTACTGGGTGCCGTCATAGAGGATGGTCAGCTTATAGTTCTGTCTCATAAGAAGCTCCTTTCCTTTTCCGGCTTCTTCTGGTATAATAAAGCAGTATAACACAAAGACGGCAAGGTTGTAAGCGCTTTTTCGGAAGGAGATACATATGGATATTGCTATTTTCGTTTTGCTGGCAGCAGTCCTGGTGGTGCAGGGGGTGACGCTGTACCAGCTCCGCGCCGCCCAGCGGCAGGCCGGGGACACCGCCAAACTGGAGCAGGCCCTCCAGGCGTCGGAGGAGCGGCAGCAGAAACAGCTCACCGCCCTGAAGGAGGACCTTCACCTGACCCTCCAGAGCCTCTCCACCATGGGCCAGGACGCCACCGCCCGCCAGCTGGTCCAGATGGAGCAGCGGCTGCAAACCCTGGAGTCCACCAACGAGGCCAAGCTGGAGGCCATCCGCCAGACCATGAACCAGAGCCTGGAGCGCCAGCGGCAGGAGAACAGCCGGAAGCTGGACGAGATTCGGGGCACCGTGGATGAGCGGCTGCAAACCACCCTGGAAAAGCGCATTGCGGAGTCCTTCCAGTCGGTCAGCGCCCAGCTGGAGCAGGTCTATAAGGGTCTGGGGGAGATGAAGACCCTGGCCCGCGACGTGGGGGGCCTGAAACAGGTGCTGGCCGGCGTCAAGACCCGCGGCATCCTGGGGGAGGTGCAGCTGGAGGGGATTCTGCGGGAAATTCTGGCCCCGGAACAGTACGACACCAACGTGGCCACCATCCCCGGCAGCAGCAACCGGGTAGAGTTCGCCATCCGCCTGCCCGGTCAGGGGGAGGACAGCGTGGTCTACCTGCCCATTGACTCCAAATTCCCCGGCGACCGGTACGCCCAGCTCCAGGACGCCCAGGCCACCGGTGACAAGGCCCAGATCGCCGCCGCCTACAAGGCGCTGGAGACCGTCCTCCGCAGCGAGGCCAAGGACATTCGGGACAAGTACCTGGAGGAGCCGTATACCACCAACTTTGGCATCATGTTCCTGCCCTTTGAGGGGTTGTACGCCGAGGCGGTGAACCGGGGGATGGTGGAGGTCTTGCAGCGGGAGTATCACGTCAACATCGCCGGCCCCAGCACCATGGCGGCGCTGCTGAACTCGCTGCAAATGGGCTTCCACACCCTGGCCATCCAGAAGCGGAGCAGCGAGGTCTGGGCAGTGCTGGGGGAGGTCAAGACGGAGTTTGGCAAGTTCGAGGACGGCCTGCTGAAAATGCAGAAGCACCTGAACCAGACCTCCAGCGACCTGGACTCCCTCATCACCACCCGCACCAGAGCCATCAACCGGAAGCTGCGGGATGTGCAGGCGCTGGACAGCGTGAGCGCGGGGGAGGATGCCGGGTGAGGGGGTACACTCCTTAGGCAAGGATTGAGGAAGGAGCCACCCCCTTAAATTGATCCCCTGCCCGCAAAAAAGCGCTGCCATGAGGAACAACGCCCCATGGCAGCGCAATTTTTTGCGTTGTGCCCCTTCACACATACCCGTACAGCCCCCGGACGGACACCTCCCCGGAGGTGACGGTGCGCCGTTCGCCGTCCGGCATCCGCACCACCAGGCCGAACTGCTCGTCCACGTCCTCGGCGAAGGCCGGCTCCACCCTGCCATCCGGGTGCAGCAGCTGCACCTCCCTGCCCAGGGTCAGGCAGCGGCGGCGGTAGCGTTCCAGATAGTCGCCCCCGCCGGACAGCCAGTCGGCATACATCCGGTCCAGGGCGTTGATAATCTCCGCCGTCAGCCTTCCTCGGCGCACCGGCTCTCCCTTCATCATGGCCAGAGACCCGGCCATGGAGCGAATGTCCTCCGGGAAGTCCTCCTCCCGCTGGTTCACGTTGATGCCGATGCCGGTGACGATGGAGCGGAGGGTTACGGTCTCGCTCTCCAGCATCATCTCCGTCAGGACGCCGCAGACCTTCCGGTTCTGAATCACAATGTCGTTGGTCCACTTGATTTCCGGCTGCAAACCGGTGGCCGCCTCGATGCCCTCGCAGACCGCCACCGCCACATAGGCCGTCAGATTCAGGGCCCTGGCAGGCTCCACGTCGGGCCGGAGCAGGGCGCTGAGGTAGACCCCCACATCCCCCGGCGACTGGAAGGTGCGGCCCCGCCGCGGGCGCGTATACACATCTGACGCGGCCGC
>JAJQET010000111.1 GCA_021201515.1 Clostridiales bacterium
CCCCTGGGGGTGGGCATGATGCGTTCCACATGGGAACGCCTTATGCGCGCCCCTTACAAAAAACAAAATAAGGAGCGACCACAAATGAACATTATTATTGACGCAATGGGCGGCGACCTGGCCCCTGCGGAGCCCGTCCGGGGGGCGCTGCGCGCCCATAAGGAGCTGGGCTGTGACATCACCCTGGTGGGCCGGGAGGAGGACATCCGCAAGGTCCTCTCGGACGACAAGGCTGAACTGCCGGAGGGGGTCACCATTGTCAACGCCACCCAGGTGGTGGAGATCTGCGATGACCCCGCACGGGTCTGCCTGCGGAAGAAGGACTCCTCCATGTCCGTGGGCCTGCGGATGGTGCGGGACGGCAAGGGGGACGCCTTCATCTCCGGCGGCTCCACCGGGGCGCTGCTCAGCGGCGCCACCCTGATCGTCCGGCGGATCCCCGGCATCAAGCGGGCCGCCGTGGCCCCGGTGGTGCCCACCGGGGCGGGCAGCGCTGTGCTGATCGACGCCGGCGCCAACGCCGAGTGTACCGCTGAGTATATGCTCCAGTTCGCCTTCATGGGCAGCTTCTATGCCGAAAAGGTGCTGGGCCGGGAGAACCCCAGGGTGGGCCTCATCAACATCGGCGCGGAGCCAAGCAAGGGCAGCGAGTTGTATAAGGAGGTCTACGCCCTGCTGAAACGGGCCGGAGACGCCGGGCGCATCAACTTCGTGGGCAACGTGGAGCCCACCAGTCTGGCCAGCCCCGACGCGGTGGACGTCCTGGTGGCGGACGGCTTTGTGGGGAACATTGTCCTCAAGACCATGGAGGGCACCGCCAACTTCATCGTCCACGGCCTGAAGGACCTGTTCATGACCAACACGAAAACCAAGCTGGGCTACCTGATGATTAAGGGCGACATGGGCGGCTTCCGGAAAATGCTGGACAGCCGGGAGACCGGCGGCACCGCCTTCCTGGGGGTGCAGGCCCCCGTCATCAAGGCCCACGGCAACAGCGACGCATTTGCCTTCTTCAACGCCGTGAAGCAGGCCATCCAGTTTGTCAGCGCAGGCGTGGAACAGGAAATCATTGATAACATGGACCATATGGTTCTGCCCCCGCAGGCCGCTCAGGAGTGACCGGGCGGTGCATCCAAAGGAGATAAGCAACATGAAATCACTGGAAGAAAGGCTGGATTATCATTTTAAGGACATTTCCCTGCTGGAGAACGCCCTGATCCACAGCTCCTATGCCAACGAGCATCACCTGGGCGGCATCCACTCCAACGAGCGGCTGGAGTTCCTGGGGGACAGCATCCTGGGCATGGTGGTGGCGGACAGCCTGTACCGCACCTTCCCGGAGCTGCCGGAGGGCAACCTGACCCGGCTGCGGGCCAGCCTGGTGTGCGAAAACAGCCTGGTGCTTGTGGCCAAAGAGCTGCAGCTGGGGGCCTACCTGAAGCTGGGCAAGGGCGAGGAGGCCGGCGGCGGGCGCACCCGCCCCTCTATCAACGCGGACGCGGTGGAGGCGGTGCTGGCGGCGGTCTACCTGGACGGCGGCATCGACGAGGCCCGGCGCATCATTCAGCGTTTCATTTTGAACAACATGGCGAAGGCCTATGAGGCCAGCCGGGACTACAAGACCGCCCTCCAGGAGCTGGTGCAGCGCAAGAGCGGCCAGGTGCTGACCTATCATCTGGTGGGGGAGTCCGGCCCGGACCACGCCAAGCAGTTCGCCATGGAGGTGCGGCTCAATGATCGGGCTGTGGGCCAGGGCACCGGCCGCAGCAAAAAGGAGGCGGAGCAGATGGCGGCTAGGGCGGCCATTGCGAAGCTGAACCAGTAAGTCCCGTCCAGCCGGCGGCCTGGGGCCGCCGGCTGGTTTTTCATCCAAAGGGGGAATTTCCGTGAGAGATAGCGTTTGTGCCGCCCTTGCGCGGTCACTCAGCGCCGCCCTGCTGCTGGCCCTGCTGGCAGGCTGCGGCGCACCGGTCGCAGCGGACAGCGGCAGCTCTGCCGCCGGGGAACAGTCCTCCGGACTGGTTTCGGAGGAGAGCGACCTCTCCTCCGATGCGGAGCCAGAAGCTGACAGCGGGGAAGCATCCTCCGGCGCAGAGCCGGAGGCGCAGGCCCTGACAGAGGAGGACGTGCTGGCCATGGCGGCAGGCACCGTGCTGACGGCAGAGGAACTGTCCGGGCTGGACGCCGACCTGCTCTTCATCGAAAGTACGCTGACCGATGAGGTGTTCGCCCGGATGGACGGCGTTTCCTACCCGGAAGGCTGCACCGTCAGCCGGGACGACCTGCGCTACCTGCGGGTGCTCCATATCGGCTTTGATGGGGAGGCGCATATCGGGGAGATGGTCTGCAACAAGAGCATCAGCGCCGACCTGCTGGAAATTTTCCGGGGGCTGTACGACGCCCAGTATCCGATTGAGAAGATGCTGCTGATTGACGAGTACGGCGGGGACGATGAGGCGTCCATGGCGGACAACAACACCTCCTGCTTCAACTATCGCACCGTCTCCGGCAGCGACCACCTGAGCGCCCACGCCTATGGCCTGGCGGTGGACGTGAACCCGTTGTACAATCCCTACGTCACCTCTGCGGGCTACTTCCCCGCCAATTCCGGGGACTATGTGGACCGCTCGGCGGATACGCCCTATAAAATTGACGAAACTGACCTGTGCTATCAGATCTTCACCGACCACGGCTTTTTCTGGGGCGGCAACTGGAACAGCGTCAAGGATTATCAGCATTTCGTCATGGAGGACTGAACCGCAGGGGAAGCGGGAAGCGCTCCTCCTTTTTGTCAGGAGGCTACAAAAATATTTTTTGATTTTCTTTAAAAAAGTGCTTGACAAACCCGCCGGGTTGTGGTATCTTATAATCACAAAAACAAAAGAGCCAAGACAAAGGCGAAGCGAGTGAGCCGGAGAAAGCCTAAGCTGCAGGCAGTTCACTCGGGGTCTGGCAAAACGGATGAAAGCATCGGCAGGGTGTATGAGCGGAAGCTCCACCGGGACAATGTGTTTGTAAAGTGAGTAGTCGTGAGCGCAGACAGAAGCAGCGGAAGTTCCTACAATTGAATAGGACGAAAGGAGGCATCCATAGAGATGAAGCTTCTGATTTCCAGTGAACAGTAACCCAGTCCAGAGGTTGAATGGACTGGGTTACTGTTTTGCTGCGCTCCGGGACGGTTCGGACCAAAAATTGAAATTTGGGATTGACAACTGTCTCCTACAAGTGTAGTATATACGATGTACTACACTTGTAGGAGGCTTTGCTATGAAAATCACAGATGCGGAATGGGCAGTGCTGGACGTTCTGTGGTCCGGCCAGCGGTTCGCCCTGGGGGAGCTGACCGCCGCCCTGAAGCCGGTCAACGGCTGGAGCAAAAACACGGTTCACACCTACCTGACCCGGATGGAGGCCAAGGGGCTGGTGTCCATCGACCACAGCCAGCCCAAACCCTACGCCGCCGCCGTCTGCCGGGAGGACTGCGCCCGGCAAGAGCGGGACGACCTGTTGAAACGGGTTTACGGCGGGGCCGCCGGAGATCTGGTGGCGGCCTTTTTGCAGGAATCCAAGCTTTCCCCCCAGGAGCGGGAGCGGCTCAGGAAGCTGCTGGATGAGATGGAGGTGTGACCCATGACCAACCTGTGGGCCTTTCTGCTGCAAACCCTGACGGTGTCGGCGGCGGCTGTGCTGCTGCTGGCGGTGAAGGGGCTGTTTGCGGATAAGCTGTCCCCCCGGTGGCAGTACGGGGTGTGGTGCCTCCTGGCGCTGCGGGTGCTGCTGCCCGTCAGCACCGGCCGGGACACCCTCCTCCCCCTGCCGGTGTGGGTGGAGGCGGCCAGGGCGGCGGCGGAGGGCCACCTTTCCTCTGCCTATTCCGCCCCCTATGCGCCGGTGTCCGTGGCCGCGCCTGTTCCCTGGCTGACGGCTGTGCCCCAAAGCGTGACGGACTGGCTCTTTGTCCTCTATACGGCGGGGGTGGTCCTCTCCCTGCTGTGGTACGCCCTGTCCTATGTCCGGCTGCGGCGGCTGCTGCGGTTCGGGCTGCCCCTGACGGAGGAACTGGAGAGGCAGCTGGAGGATGTCTGCCAGCGGTACGGGCTGACGGCCTGTCCTGCCCTCCGACTGGAGGGGCTGTCCTCCGCCTTCGTCTGCGGGGTGTTCCGCCCGGTGCTGGTGCTGCCGGCGAACCGGGAGGTGGACGACAAGGTGTTGCTCCACGAGCTGCTCCACCTGCGGCACCGGGACGCGCTCCAGAACGTTTTTTGGTGCCTGCTCCGGGGGCTGCACTGGTGCAACCCGTTTTTGCAATACGTCTTTGACCGCATCGGCAACGATATGGAGGCCCTGTGCGACCAGCGGGTGCTGGAGCGGCTGGAGGGGGAGGACCGCCGGGCATACGGCCAAATCCTCCTGAGCATGGCGGACGAAACCTATGCCCGTGCCCCCGGCACCACCTCCCTGTCCAACGGCGGCAAAAACATCGCCCGGCGCATCGCCGTCATCGTCCGCTTCAAGAAGTACCCCAGGGGGATGGCGCTGGTGTCCGTCTGCATTGCGGCGGTGCTGTCCGGCCCGGTGCTAGTGGGGACGGCCTCCGGCTATACCGGGACGGACACTGCCCCGGTCAGCGACGCAGCCCTGGCCCTGTCCATGGCCCGCACCCGGCTGGTGGGCTGCTCCACCGTGGCGGGGGCGTTGGACACCTACGCCAAGGGCCTGCTGCTGGAGAATGGAATATACCTGGCGGCGGCGTCCCCGCTGGAGCGGCAGGAGGAACTGGAAACGGCCATGGCGGAATCCGGCGGCACCTACCTGCTGTATCCGGGGGAGGAACTGGCCGAGGCGGAGCCCAGCCTGGGCTACTCCGTCTGCGGCCTGACCCGGACGGAAGGCGGCTATCAGGCCGACCTGCTCTTCGCCACGGCGGAGGATGAGGACGGGGAGGAAACCGCCTATATACTGGTGCCCGTCACCGTCCATCAGGAGGACAGGGGCTGGGTGGTGGAGGAAACCGGCCAGCGCCAGACCGGCGTGGCCGAGGGCAACCTGCCCGCCGCCCGCTACGAAGCCTCCGGAGAGAGCGGCTCCGTTACCCTGTCCGCCTGCGTGTTCTGCGAGGTGGACAACGACATCAGCGCCACGGACGACGTTTCCGTCTTTTGGAGCAGCAACGCCGCCTTTGACGAGACGCTGAAGCCGGATGCGGCCTTTGACGCTGTGGAGGCCCGGCTGACCCTGACCTATACCTACCCGGAGGACGGCCCCATCCAGACCGTGGGCGTCCTGTATGGCCCGTCCCCGATTACGGATGAGTCGGAGGAGATGCTGGGCGACCTGTTGGCTCTGATGGATGAGGAGGAGGGCGTCAGCGCTTACGGCGGCAGCAGCGGGGGCTGGAGCATGGAGGCCCAGACGCTGTCCCAGCTGGAGGGCACGCTCTGTTCCTCCGGCGTCCTCACCCTGGAGGGTGCGGACGCCCTGCCCGAAGCGTTCTGCGTTCAAACCTGCTGGGACGGGGGAGTACAGGAACTTCTTACCCTGGAGGAGGTGGAGCAATGACCAACCGGGAAAAGCTGGCCGCCGCCGCAAAGCTGACGGCCTGGGGGTACCTGCTGATCCGCATTGACCTGAACCTGGGCACGCTGGACATCCTGCCGGGCTGGCTGGGCTATCTGCTGATTTTGAAGGCCCTGCCCGCCTTCGGGGAGGAGGAACCGTCTGCAAAGCTGCTGCGGCCCCTGGGCATCGTCCTGGCCCTGTGGGAGGGGGCGGGGTGGCTGGCCGCCCTGTTCGGGGTGACGGTGGACAGCTACCTCCTCACCGTTCTGGCGGGGGTGGTGGAGCTGTACTTCCACTTCCAGCTCCTCACCGACCTGTCCCGCATCGCAGGAAAATACGCCTGCCCCCAGGAGGGGAAGCTGCTGACCCTCCGGACAGTCTACACCGTGGCCGCCACACTGTCCCTTCTGGCCCTGCCCTGGGAGGACTGGCTGGCCGTGGGCGTTGCGGTGATGCTGACCGGGGTAGTGACGGCGCTGTGGATCTGCAAGACGCTGTTTTCCTTTCGCCGTTCTCTGGCGGAGGGGGCCGCCGGAGCAAAGAAAACCGGTTGACCTGTCCTCCACGAACTGTTACAATAAGGATACATCGCGGTGAAAGGAGGGAGCGTCATGTGGGTCTGTCCCCGCTGCCATAGGGAAACTGCCGATGAACAGACGCTTTGCCAGGGCTGTGGCTTCGACCGCAGCTGTGACTATACCCGGTATCCGACCTTGTGCGCCGTTCCTTCCTCCGGATGGAGCACCGCCCGGTTCGGCCTGTCCGGTTCCCCGGGGGACGGCGACAGCCGCACTGTCGGGAGAATGGAAGCGGACACCTGGTTCTCCAACGGAATCTACGGGCTGTATGTGGCCTGGCTGGCCTGCCACTACCACCTCATCCGTTTCGTCGGCAGAGACGCCTTTGTCTATCGGAACACCTGCCTCTTTACCCCGTGTTACAACGTCCCCGACGACGGCGGGGGATCCCCCTCCTACATCGTGCGGGGCAGAGATGGCAAAGCCCGGCTGGATTGCTCCGCCTTCGTCGGCTTGGTGCTGCGGGGCATCCCCTACGAAGCGTCCCCCTTTGCAAACCACCCCGGGGCGGAGGGGGTTGCGGCTTTCTGGACGCCTTCCAGGGAGTTGGTCTACGGGACGGACTGGTACAAGACCGACATCTACGACAGAATGTCGGCAGGCCGGTATGTGAATCTGGGCATTGATGGCTACAGCTCCCTCCGCACCGCCGCACAGCTTGCCGAGTATTTTTACAGGACGGGGCTGATCCTGTTCGACGCGGAGACGGACGGAGACAGCGCCGATTATGGCAGGGACTTTTCCTCTGTCTTTCTTCTGGAGCCGGGGGATCTGATCTTCTGGGCAAAGTCCACCGCCAGCCCGGCACAAAAGGCGCGGTTTCGCTCGGTCAGCCATGTCGCCATTGTGGAGGAGCGGAGCAGCTACTTTGTTCAGGCCACCACCGGTGTCTCCGTTATCACCCGATCGCGGCTGACCGGCACATTGACAGACCGCCGCGGCAGGCACCCCTATGACGAAATCACGCTGGTGGTTCGCCCGGACTACCGCTTCGACCGGAGCACCACGGTTTGGGCGCCCATCGGCGTCAACCTGTGCCGATATCCTTGGAATTTTGGCTGCCCTCCGGGCAACTGCGGCCACTTTGCTAACGGGCTTTCCTACGCCGTCACCGCCTGCAATGCTGCCGGTGACGACGGCATACGAATCTATGGCGAGAAATCCCCCGCCTGCCGGGGTGTTCCCCTGACAGTCTGGCTGCGGGGGAACCCGGACGACGGGCTGGGGATGCTCCGCCTCGTCCCTGGCCGCTACCGGCTGACCGGTATGAACGGCACAGGAATCCCGTCCACAGCCTTCGCGTTGCAGCTGCGGAAGGAGGACGGCTCAGAGTTTACCCCGCCCATCCGCTGTTATGACGGCCGGAGCGTCCGCTTCACCATCACCCAACCTTGCAAGGCGCGCCTGTGTCTGTACATCGGGAGAAGCGGCGCAACCGACGCCATGGACTGCACGATCTACCCACACCTGGAGCGGACGGCGGACTGAACCGGCGGGCGGCGCACGCCGACGAATCCATATTCCATCAGGGGGCGCTTTGCCGGGAGGTCCTTCGTTCCTTCGCATTGACAGAAAATTCTGATTTCCCCGTCTGTTTTTACCATAACTTTTTGGCAAAATTGATTTTCAAGGGAAAAATGTCCATTGCTCTTGACTTTTGTCCCCTGAGCTGTCATAATTGAAGGGCGAGGAAACTGTTCAGACCTCCGGTCTGAGCGATACTTTCACCATCAATGCAGGAGGTTAGGCTAAACTATGGCAAAGATTGATTTTACAAAGTATGGAATCACCGGGACAACGGAAGTTGTCTACAATCCTTCCTATGAGCAGCTGTTTGAGGACGAGACCGATCCCAAGCTGGAGGGCTATGACAAGGGCCAGGTCAGCGAACTGGGCGCCGTCAACGTCATGACCGGCGTTTACACCGTCCGCTCCCCCAAGGACAAGTTCATCG
>JAJQET010000144.1 GCA_021201515.1 Clostridiales bacterium
ATCACCTACCTCATCGTCCGGGAGCATCTGCGCACCAACACCCTGGAGGACGCGGTGATCAATGCCATGGAATATATGATCGGCGCCTACTCCGTGGTGGTCATGAGCCAGGACGAGATGGTGGCCTTCCGGGACCCCAATGGTTTCCGCCCCCTCTGCATGGGCCGGGTGGGGGACAGCTATGTCTTTGCCAGCGAGTCCGCCGCCATCGCCGCCCTGGGGGGCGAGCTGATTCGGGATGTGCGCCCCGGCGAGCTGATCTCCGTCCGGAATGGGGCGGTGACCTCTCAGTTCTGCCGGGTGAAGGCGGCAAAGAGCGCCCTGTGTATGTTTGAGCTGATTTACTTCGCCCGTCAGGACTCCGTCATTGACGGCACCACCATCGGGGTCGTGCGGGAGGAGGCCGGGCGCTACCTGGCCCGGAACAGCACGGTGGAGGGCGACCTGGTCATCGGCGTCCCAGACTCCGGCCTGGCCGCCGCCCTGGGCTATGCCAGGGAATCCGGCATCCCCTACGGCATCGGCCTGGTGAAGAACCGCTATATCGCCCGCACCTTCATCCAGAGCAGCACCTGGGAGCGGCGCAACGCCCTGCGCATCAAGCTGAACGCCAACAGCAGCGTGGTGAAGGGGAAACGGGTCATCCTGGTGGACGACTCCATCGTTCGGGGCAAGACCAGCGCCCGCATCGTCCAGCTCCTCCGGGACGCCGGGGCCACAGAGGTGCATATGAAGGTCACCGCGCCCCCGTTCCGCCACCCCTGCTACTACGGCACCGCCATCCCAAGCGGGGAGCAGTTGGCCGCCTATGACCGGACAGAGGAGGAGGTCTGCCGCCTGATCGGGGCGGACTCCCTGCAGTATATGCCCCTGGAGGGGCTGCGGCACCTGTCGGAAAAGTTGGACCTGAACTATTGCGATGCCTGTTTCACCGGCAACTATATCCTGCCGGTTCCACATCTTCACTTCCAGGAGGGACAAAAGTTATGATTACCAACAGCAGATCTGACTCCTATGCCGCCGCCGGTGTAGACGTCACAGCCGGTTATGAGGCGGTGGATCGCATCCGCCCCCTGGTGGAGTCCACCTATATCAAAGGCGTGGTGGGCAGCATTGGGGACTTTGGCGGCCTGTTCCAGCCCGACCTGACGGGGATGAAAACCCCCATGCTGGTCTCCGGCACCGACGGCGTGGGCACCAAGCTGAAAATCGCCTTCCTGATGGACAAGCATGACACGGTGGGCGTTGACTGCGTGGCCATGTGCGTCAACGACATTATCTGCGGCGGGGCCATGCCCATGTTCTTCCTGGACTATATCGCCTGCGGCAAAAACATTCCCTCCCGCATCGAGGCCATTGTGAAAGGCATCACCGACGGCTGCCGCATGGCGGGCTGCGCCCTCATCGGCGGCGAAACCGCCGAAATGCCCGGCTTCTATCCGGAGAATGAATACGACCTGGCGGGCTTCTCCGTGGGCATCGTGGACCGGGAGAAGGTTATCACCCACGACCATATGGCCCCCGGCGACATCCTTCTGGGCCTGACCTCCAACGGCGTCCACTCCAACGGCTTCTCCCTGGTGCGGAAGGTACTGGATGTGGAGCATCACTACGCTGACTACTCCGACGCCCTGGGCTGCACCATCGGCGAGGAACTGCTGAAGCCCACCCGTATTTACGTCAACGCCATCCGTCAGCTCATGTCCGCCGGTGTGGACATTCACGGCGTCAGCCATATCACCGGCGGCGGCTTCTACGAGAACGTCCCCCGAATGATGAAGGAGGGCCTGACCGCCGTCATCGACACCAACGCCTTCCCCTGCCCGCCCATCTTTGACATCATCCAGAAGGCGGGCGACATCCCCACCAGGGATATGTACAACACCTTCAATATGGGCATTGGCATGGTCATCGCCGTCCCCAGGGCCCAGGCCAGCCTGGCCCTGGACACTGTGGTGCGGGCAGGTCAGCACGCCTTTATCATCGGTCACATCGGCCAGGGCGACAACGCCGTCGAGGTGAACTACTGATGGTGAAGATTGCCGTGCTGGTGTCCGGCGGCGGCACCAATTTGCAGGCCCTCATCGACGCCCAGGCCGCCGGGATGTTCCCCAACGGGGAGCTGACCGCCGTGGTGTCCTCCTCTCCCAACGCCTACGCCCTGGAGCGGGCGAAGAAGGCCGGCATCCCAACCTATGTGGTGAACCGGAAGGAGTATGCCTCCAACCGGGAGATGACCGCCGCCTTGGCCCTCCGGCTGAAGGATTTGGGCATCGGCCTCATCGTTCTGGCCGGGTTTATGTACGTTCTGACCCCGGAGCTGGTGGACGCCTATCCCAACGCCATCATCAACATCCACCCCGCCCTGATCCCCTCCTTCTGCGGGGA
This sequence comes from Clostridiales bacterium, assembly GCA_021201515.1. Taxonomy (GTDB): domain Bacteria; phylum Bacillota; class Clostridia; order Oscillospirales; family Oscillospiraceae; genus Onthomonas. Next base: position 2,389 of record JAJQET010000144.1, read on the forward strand.
GGGGTGCTATGGCCTCCACGTCCACGAAAAGGCCCTGGCATACGGCGTGAAGGTGTCCGGGGCCACGGTGCATTTCGTTTCCGCCGTCTGCGACGGCGGCCCCATCATCCTGCAAAAGGCGGTGGACGTGCTGCCGGAGGACACGCCGGAGACCCTCCAGCGGCGCATCATGGAGGAATGTGAGTGGAAGCTGCTGCCGAAGGCGGTGCAGCTCTTTTGCGACGGGAAGCTCTCGGTGGAGGGCCGCATCGTCCGCATTGCGGAATAAAGAAAGGGAGGAACACCTATGAAGGTTTTGAATCTGGCAGAGCTTCTGCAAACAAATTCCTATCCCGGCCGGGGCATTGTCCTGGGCCGCAGCGCTGACAACACGAAGGCGGTCATCGGCTACTTCATCATGGGCCGCAGCGTCAACAGCCGCAACCGGGTCTTTACCGTCACCGGGGACGGCATCCGCACCGAGGCCTATGACCCCTCCAAAATGACCGACCCCAGCCTGATCATCTATCACCCCGTCCGCAGCTACGAGGGAAAGACCATCGTCACCAACGGCGACCAGACGGACACCATCTGGCACGCCTTCCAGGAGGGCCAGTGCTACCGCCACGCCCTGCTCCAGCGCACCTTTGAGCCGGACGCGCCCAACTACACCCCCCGGATCTCCGGCGTGGTGAAGCCCGACGGCAGCTATAACCTGTCCATTTTGAAGAGCTTTGAGGGCGACCCGTCCCAGACCTGCCGGTACTTTTTCGAGTACGACGCCCCCGTGGCCGGGTATGGCCACTTCATCCACACCTACATGGGGGACGGCGCCCCCCTGCCCTCCTTTGAGGGGGAGCCGGAGCTGGTGGGCATCGACGCCCCCTCTGCGGAGGAATTCGCTGAGCTGGTGTGGAACAGCCTGAACAGAGACAACAAGGTCAGCCTGTTCGTCCGCTATCTCGACCTGGCCACCGGCGAGACCCAGGATGTCATCAGAAACGTAAACGTTTGAAAGGTTGTGTGTGAGGATGAAGGAACTGGAACTGAAATACGGCTTGAACCCCAACCAAAAGCCCTCTAAAATCTACATGGCGGACGGCGGCGACCTGCCCATCACCGTGCTGAACGGCCGTCCGGGCTATATCAATTTTATGGACGCCTTCAACTCCTGGCAGCTGGTCAGCGAGCTGAAAGCCTCCACCGGCCTGCCCGCCGCCGCCTCCTTTAAGCACGTTTCCCCCGCCGGGGCCGCCGTGGCCAGACCCCTGACGGACATTGACCGGAAGATATACTTCGTGGCGGAGGACGCCGAAGTGTCCCCCACCGCCTCCGCCTATATCCGGGCCAGAGGCGCTGACCGGCTCTGCTCCTATGGCGACTGGGCCGCCCTGTCCGATGTCTGCGACGCCGCCACCGCCGCCTATTTGAAGGGGGAGGTCTCCGACGGCATCATCGCCCCCGGCTACACCGACGAGGCCCTTGCCATCCTGAAAACCAAGAAGAAGGGCAACTATAACGTCATTCAGATCGACCCCAACTACGTCCCCAAGGCCCAGGAGCGGCGGGAGATTTTTGGCGTGGTCTTTGAGCAGGGCCACAGCTTCCTGACCATTGACGAGGCTATGCTCTCCAACATCGTCACCGAAAACAAGACCCTCCCTGACAGCGCCAAGACCGACCTGATCCTCTCCCTCATCACCCTGAAATATACCCAGTCCAACTCCGTCTGCTACGTCAAGGACGGCCAGACCATCGGCGTTGGGGCGGGCCAGCAGAGCCGCATTCACTGCACCCGTCTGGCCGGTGACAAGGCCAACAACTGGTGGATGCGCCAGCACCCGAAAGTCCTGGGCCTCCAGTTCGTGGACGGCATCCGCCGCCCCAACCGGGACAACACCATCGACGTCTACACCTCCAATGAGTATGAGGACATTCTGGCCGACGGCGTGTGGCAGGAGAGCTTCAAGGTCAAGCCGGAGCCCTTCACCGAGGCGGAGAAGAAGGAGTGGGTCTCCAAGCTGTCCGGCGTGGCCTGCGGCAGCGACGCTTTCTTCCCCTTTGGCGACAATGTGGAGCGGGCCTTCAAGTCCGGCGTCCAGTACATTGCCGAGCCGGGTGGCTCCATCCGGGACGATAACGTCATCGCCGCCTGCAACAGCCACGGGATTACCATGTGCTTCACCGGAATGCGGCTGTTCCATCACTAATGACAAACCGTGCCTGCCGCAGAATTTCACGGCAGGCGCGTTGCCTTTCTTTTGAACGGAGGGAACGCTATGGACATGGTCACCCTGGGCAGCACCGGCATCACCGTGAACAGGAACGGTTTCGGCGCCCTGCCCATTCAGCGCATCTCCCAGGAGGACGCCGTCCGGCTGATTCGGAAGGCGTACCATGCCGGAATCCGCTTCTTTGACACCGCCCGGTTCTACACCGACAGCGAGTGCAAGCTGGGTCAGGCTCTGGAGGGCATCCGGGACCAGGTCTATCTGGCCACGAAAACCGCCGCCACCACGGCGGAGGACTTCTGGAAGGATTTGAACACCTCCCTCGGCAACCTGCGCACCGATTATATCGACCTCTACCAGTTCCACAACCCCTCCTGGTGCCCCAAGCCGGGGGACGGCACCGGGGTCTACGAGGCCATGCTGGAGGCCAAAGCAAAAGGGCTGGTGCGCCATATCGGCATCACCAACCACCGCCTGGCGGTGGCGAAAGAGGCCATCGCCTCCGGGCTGTACGAGACGCTGCAATTCCCCTTCTCCTACATCTCCGGGGAGCAGGAACTGGAGCTGGTGGCGCTGTGCCGGGAGAAAAACATGGGCTTCATCGCCATGAAGGCCATGTCCGGCGGTCTCATCACCAACTCCGCCGCGGCCTACGCCTTCGAGGCCCAGTTCGACAACGTGCTGCCCATCTGGGGCGTGCAGCGGGAGAGGGAGCTGGACGAGTTCCTCTCCTACATTGACCATCCCCCTGTCCTGACGCCGGACTTGCAGGCGGTGATCGACCGGGACCGGGCACAGCTCCGGGGCGAGTTCTGCCGGGGCTGCGGCTACTGTATGCCCTGCCCGGTGGGCATCGAGATCAACAGCTGCGCCCGGATGTCCCTGATGCTGCGGCGTGCCCCCGCCCAGTCTTGGCTGACCCCGGAGTGGCAGGAGAAGATGAAGCGCATTGAGCAGTGCCTCCACTGCGGCCGTTGCAAGGGCAAATGCCCCTATGGGTTGGACACCCCCACCCTGCTGGAGAAAAACTACGAGGATTATAAACAGGTGCTGGCCGGAACGGTCAGCGTGCAGTAACGCTGCGGCCTGGAATTGGAGGAGAGTTTCTGATGAATCAGTCGTTCACCACAGAGGAGAAGCGGCGTTTCCGCCTGAAAAAGCACCTGAAGGATCACCTGTTCGAGTATGTACTCGATATACTCGGCCCAATGGCGTTTGCCGCCGTCCTGCTGTACCTGTGCGAGGCGGAGCGCTTTGCCTATGGCATTCTGCTCGGTCTGGCCTGGGGCGTGGGGCGGGTCGCCTATCGCCTGTATCACTATAAGAAGGAATATATCGACATCAATGTAACGTGACCGGAAGGCTATTTTAACATTTTCAGAAAAGGAGCTGTGAACTATGAAAGTATTAGTCGTCGGCGGCGGAGGCCGCGAACACGCCATCTGCTGGAAGCTGGCCCAGTCCCCCAAGGTGACGGAGCTGTACTGCGCTCCGGGCAATGCGGGCATCGCCCAGCTGGCCACCTGCGTCCCCATCGGGGCCACGGATGTGGCAAAGATGGTGCAGTGGGCGAAGGAGAACGCCATGGACTTCGTCATGGTGGCCCCGGACGACCCCCTGGCCCTGGGCATGGTGGACGCCATGGAGGAGGCCGGTATCCGGGCCTTCGGCCCCCGGAAGAACGCTGCCATCATCGAGGCGTCCAAGTCCTTCTCCAAGGATCTGATGGCGAAATATCATATTCCCACCGCAAAATACCAAACCTTCACCGAGGAGCAGGCCGCGCTGGACTATATCGACGCCCAGGGCGCGCCCATCGTGGTGAAGGCGGACGGACTGGCCCTGGGGAAGGGCGTCACCGTGGCCGCCACAGTGGAGGAGGCAAAGCAGGCCATCCGGGAGATGATGGAGGACGGCAAGTTTGGCGCCTCCGGCTCCACCGTGGTCATCGAGGAGTGCATGACCGGCCCGGAGGTGACGGTGCTGGCCTTCGCGGACGGGGAGCACGTGGTTCCCATGCTGTCCTCTCAGGACCATAAGCGGGCCTATGACGGCAACAAGGGCCCCAACACCGGCGGCATGGGCGCGTTTGCCCCCTCCCCCAACTACACTCCGGAGATCGCCCAGCGCTGCATGGCGGAGATCTTCCAGCCCACCATTCAGGCCATGAAGGCGGAGGGCCGCCCCTTCCACGGCGTGCTGTACTTCGGTCTGATGCTGACCCCCGACGGCCCCAAGGTGGTGGAGTACAACGCCCGCTTTGGCGACCCGGAGACCCAGCCCCTGCTCTATTTGCTGGAGAGCGACCTCTTTGACATCTTCAACGCCTGCATTGACGGGACGCTGGACCAAATCGACATCCGCTGGAAGGACGCTTCGGCCTGCTGCCTGGTGCTGGCCTCCGGAGGCTACCCCATGGCCTATGAAAAGGGCAACGTCATCTCCGGTCTGGAGCAGGTGGAGGGCGCTTATGTGTTCCACGCAGGCACCAAATTTGGCCCGGATGGCGCTTACCTGACCAACGGCGGCCGTGTGCTGGGCGTCACCGCCCAGGGCGACACCCTGCAGGAGGCCGTGGCCAATGCCTACGCCGCCGCCAAACCCATCACCTGGAAGAATATGCAGTACCGCACTGACATCGGCAAGGTGTGGGTGGACTGACATCTGCCTCAGCAATGCAATACCCCCCGCTTCCCATGACAGGGAAGCGGGGGTCATTTTTGGTCAATACCATGTGCGTTGGATGGTTTTTCTGTCTTATGCCTCAAAATAGGCGTTAATGGCCGCCTCGCCCTCCTTCATGGCGTCCAGGGTGCGCTGCATCAGGTCGCCAAGCTCCCAGCCCAGCATCTCCGCGCCCCGGAGGATGACGTCACGGCTGCATCCGGCGGCAAATTTTTTATCCTTGAATTTTTTCTTGATGCTTTTCAGCTCCATGTCCTGCACGCTCTTGCTGGGGCGCATCAGTGCCGCTGCGTAGATCAGGCCGGTCAGCTCATCGCAGGCGAACAGCACCTTTTCCATCTCATGCTCCGGCTTGATGTCGCAGCAGAGGCCATAGCCGTGGCTGGCGGTGGCGTGAATCAGCCGCTCATCCCAGCCGTGCTGGCGCATAATCTCCTGGCTCTTGACGCAGTGTTCCTCCGGGTAGCGCTCAAAGTCCAGGTCGTGGGTCAGCCCCACAATGCCCCAGAACTCCTCCTCGTCGCCGTAGCCCAGGCTCCGGGCGAAGGAGCACATGGCGCTCTCCACGGTCAGGGCGTGGCGGATGTGAAAGGGTTCCTGATTGTATTCCTGCACCAGGGCAAAAGCCTCGTCTCTTGTGGGCATCATCGCAAATTCCTCCTTAACGCTGCATCGCGCTGTCAATGGTCGCCCCGCCCAGGACGACCTCGCCGTCGTACAACACCACCGCCTGCCCCGGCGTGACCGCCCGCTGGGGCTGGTCAAACC
>JAJQET010000125.1 GCA_021201515.1 Clostridiales bacterium
CCATCACATCGGCCACTGTGCCGATGGCCGCCAGGTCGGCGTAGGCCCGGAACAGGTCCTGCTGCCGCTCCCGGCCGCCCAGGGCCAGCACCAGCTTCAGCGCCACCCCCACCCCGGCCAGCTCCTTGTTGGGATAGGGACACATGGGCTGATGGGGGTTCACCACCGCGCAGCAGCGGGGCAGCCGTGGCAGACATTCGTGGTGGTCAGTGATCACCAGATCCATCCCCAGCTGGGCGGCATAGGCCGCTTCATTCAGGTTGGTGATGCCGCAGTCCACCGTCACGATCAGGGATACCCCCTGGGCCTTCAGCCCCTCCAGGGCGGCTTTGTTCAGCGAATAGCCCTCCTTCAGCCGGTTGGGCACATAGGGCAGCACCTGGCCGCCCTCGCTCCGCAGGTAGGCGGTCAGCAGGCAGGTGGAGGTGATGCCGTCCACATCGTAGTCGCCATAAACGCAGATTTTCTCCTTCCGGGCCAGCCCCTGCCGGATGCGGGCCACTGCGCCCGACATCCCCCGCATCAGCATGGGGTCGTGGAGGAGGCCCTCGTCCCTGCGCAGGAACTGGCGCACCTCCTCCTCCGTCTCATATCCGCGGCCTGCCAGCACCAGGGCCGCCAGGGGCGACACCCCAATGCGCTGGAACCGCGCCGCCAGCGCCCCATCCGGCTGGCTCAACTTCCAACTTTGAAACTTCATTAAAACAAATCCTCTGTCGGGCGGATGACCTCACGACCCCCGGCGGTAAAAAGTTTGCATTTCCCATATTATAGCAAAGCTTTTGTCCAATAGCAACGGCCTGCGCCGGGATTTTGGGATTTTTCTTTTCCCTGGGGCGGGAGCCTCTCTCCTTAGGCAAGGAGGGATGGAGAAAACAGGCTTTTACCCTTCCGGCGGGGCTGGTTTCCTTAAATAAGGATACTGGAAAAAATAGAGCGTTTGCCCTTGCCAGGGCATGGCCTACTTTTCTTGCTCCGCCAAGAAAAGTAGCAAAAGAAGGCGGCTCAGGGGGGAGCTTCGGGGCCTCGCTCCCCCCTAAGAACCCCTCTCCTATAACCTTGTGGCTTTGCGCTGTCCAGCCTATCAGTGGCCTATCCCGTCAGAGACGAAGTAACTTGATCACTGATGAGACTGCCGCCGATGGCGGCTGGCTACGATTGCCGCCCGTTCTGCCCTGCCGGAGGCGGGCGGAACGTGGCGTCAATTTTGTTGTCCTTTGGTCGTGGACATCTGACTGTACAGAAGTGTTGCCCTCCTTCTCTCAAGAAAGCAATCCCCTCACGTTGCCGCCATTTTCTGTTGAAGTATCCCACAGTATAGCACAGGAGGAAAGGGGCTGTCAAATCAGTCCTTATAACTGAAATCCGAAAGAAAGCGCCGTCCCACCGGCTTTGCCGGTGGGACGGCGTCAGATTGTCTATTGGGTGGCGGAGTCAGTCCGCCTTCGTTTTGTCCGGCAGCGGGTCCACTTTCCGGCGTATCTCCCGGCGGACGCTGACGGCGCTGTACACCATCGCCGCCAGTTCGGCGATCCACATGGCGTACCAGGTATAGGAAATGCCAAACCACAGCGTAAACAGGTAAACCAGCGGCACCAGCAGCACCAGCTGACGCAGGGCCCCGCCCACCATGTTGATGACCCCGTTGCCCAGGCCGGAGGCGAAGTAGCCGCACAGCATGGTCACGGCGGCGCAGACGAAGGTCACGGCGATAATGCGCAGGGCCGGAACGCCAATGGCCAGCATCTCCTCACTGGCGGAGAACAGGCCCAGCAGTTGCCGGGGCAGCAACAGGAAAATCACCGTGGCGGCCAGGGAGAAGATCACGCCTGCCGGGATGATGATGTTCCACACCTCCCGGATACGGCCCCCATCCTTTGCGCCGTAGTTGTAGCCCACGATGGGAATGACCGCCTGGCCCAGGCCGTTCAGCGGCATCATCAGGAAGCTCTGCAGCTTGTAGTACACCCCGAAGAAGGCCACCGCCGTGGAGGAGACGGACATCAGCGTAGCGTTGATGGCGAAGGTCATGACGCTGCCGATGGCCTGCATCACCATGGTGGGCAGACCCACCCGGTAGATGTCGGCCACGTCCTGCCACTCCCAGCGGTACCCCTTCCAATGGACGTGGATGGTGGGGTTTTTCCAGCGGTTCAGAATCAGGGCCGAGGCCGCGCCCATGCACTGGCCGATGACGGTAGCAATGGCCGCCCCCCGGATGCCCATGGCGGGGCAGCCCAGCAGACCGAAAATCATGATGGGGTCCAGGATGATGTTGGTGCCGGCGCTGATGATCAGGGTGACCATGCTGAGCATGGTGTCCCCCACCGCCTGCAGGAGCCGCTGGCCGTACATATGCAGGAACATCCCGTGGCAGAACACCACGCAGACCCCCATATACTCCTTACAAAGCTCCTGCAACTCCGGGTCGCTGGTCATGGCCGCCGCAATGGGGTCAGAGAAGAAAACGCCCACCACCGTAAAGAGAGACGCCGTCACCAGCATCAGGATGATACCGGTGGTGGCGACCCGGCAGGCCTCCTCCGGCTTTCCCTTGCCCAGCTTCTGGGAGAGCAGGGCGTTCAGGCCCACGCTGGTGCCCACAGACGCCGCCACCATCAGGAATTGGACGGCGTACACCAGTGAGGTGGCGGTCAGGGCGTTTTCGCTGAGTCGGGCCACGAAAATGCCGTCCACAATGTTGTACAGCGATTGAATCAGCAGCGACAGCATCAGCGGCACCGACATCTCCAGCAGCAGCTTTCTCATCGGCATGGTTGCCATTTTGTTTTGTTCCATAAAAATCCTCCAATCGACAAGGTGCCTTGTTATTCATCACTTTTATCATACCCATTCTGACACGGGAAGTCCAACACGAAAGGCGACCGGTGGTACAGGATTTTTCCTGTTGCAAAGCCCCTTTCTTGTGCTATAATGGGGGTAAGCAATCAGCCCCAGGGCAAAGTGCGGAAGGAGGACGCTATGAACTTTCAGAATATCGAATACTTTCTCGCGGTGGTGGAATACCGGAACTTCACCAGGGCCGCTCAGAGCCTGTACATCTCTCAGCAGTCCCTCAGTGAGAACATCCGGCGGTTAGAAGAAGAGATCGGCACCCCCCTGCTAAACCGGGGGCGCACTCTGACGCTGACCCCGGCGGGAGAGTGCTTCGTCAGCGGCGGGCGGAAAATCCTGAACACCCAGGACAAAATGCTCCGGGAGATCGCCGCCGTCAGCAATACCTGCCGGAGCAAAATCGTGCTGGGGGTTCAGCCCTTCGATTTGCCCCCCTTCCTGCCGGAGGCCATCAGCCGGTTTACGAAGCAGTACCCGGAATATGAGGTCTCCGTGGCCCCGCCCCACTCCACCGAGGTGCCCGACCTGGCCTTTCAGGGGGGTGCGGTGGACAAGGGCCTGGAATCCATCCCTCTCATCACCGGCGACCCCTTCGCCGTGGTGGTGAACCGGGCCCTGGCCCGGCAGGTGTTCGGCGGGGAATGGGCGGCGGTGGAGGCCGCACTTCTGGAGGAAGGGCGGCTGGCCGCCCTCCAAAGGCTGCCCTTCCTGCTGCTGCACGAAAACAGGCGGCTCCACCCCACCCTGGAGGCGCTGTTCCAGGCGGCGGGGTTCGCCCCGGTGGAGGCCTTCAAATCGGAGGACGCCAGCCTGCTGGTGTCCCTGTGCAGTACAGGCACCGGCGCCTTCCTGGGGCCGGAGGACTACTGCAGGCGGCGGTTCGGCGCGCTGCTCCACCCGGAGGTGGGCGCGCTGCGGTGCTATCCCCTTCGGGATGTCCCGCCCATCGACCTCTCCGTCACCTACCCCAAGGGGAAGCACCTGAACCAGGCGGAGAAGCGGTTTGTGGACGTATTGCGCCAGGTGGTAACGGAAGAAACATAACAAAATCCCCCTGACAGCGGGTGTTTTCCCGCTGCCAGGGGGTCATTTTGTCTTTTTGGGGAAGGTTCAGCCCTTCAACACCCTGTCCAGGAAATCCAGACAGGTGTCCGCCACCCAGGGCTCATGATACCAGGGGTCGCCGTGGTGGAGCTTGCCCTCTACAACGTGCAGCTCCGCCCGCTCCGGCCCGGCCTGCTCCACAATGGTGTGGTAGAACCGGACGGACTGCTCCACCGGCACCACTTCATCGGCGGAGCCGTGGAAGATGCACACCGGCGGCACATCCTTCGTCACATAGGTGCAGGGGCAGGCCAGCTTCACCAGCTCCGGAATCTCCGGCAGCGCCCGGCCCAGGAAGCGGGATTCCGGGGAGTCGGGCAAATCGTGGTCCGGCGTGCCCAGGCCGCTGACGCGGAAGGCCCTGTCCATCTCCAGGAAGCCGCCGCAGGGGCCGCACCAATCCACCACGGCCTGCACCGCGCTGCTGTAACCGGGGTTGCCCTGGGAGAGGTCCTCAAAGGCGGGGTTCCCCGCCGTGACCCCCACCATGGAGGCCAGCCAGCCGCCGGAGGAGGGGCCCCAGGTGGCGAACCGCTCCGGGTCCAGGCCGAACTTCTCCGCGTTGGCCCGGAGGTAGCGGACGGCGGCCTTGGCGTCGTACAGCTGGGCGGGGAAGAACGCCTCCCGGCTGCGGCGGTACTGGATGCTGGCCACCGCGTAGCCCCGCTCCAGACCCCGGAGCATGGGCTCGGCGTTGTTCTCCCGCTGGTCGCCGTTGGCAAAGGCGCCGCCGTGGGTGTGGACGATGACAGGGTAGGGCTTATCACTGGGCTCGTTGGGAAGATACAGGTCCAGAATCTGCATGGGGGAATCGTCGCAGTAGTGCAAATCCAGGTATTTCCGCTGGATGCTGTCCAGCAGCGCCTGGCTCAACGGGTGAAATTTCTGTGGCATACGTTTTGTCTCCTTCCTGATGAATCAGTCCGCATTGTTGGGCTTGTTGTGGTAGGTATCATACAGGTCATCAATATAATCGCCCAGATGCTGCCACTCCAGCAGGGTATGATAGGCCACCTTCCGGAGATAGGCTTCATCACAGGGGGTCTTTTCGATGCGCTCGATCTTGCCGTCCTTGCCGGGACGCCAGCCGATCCACTCGCAGCTCCGGCGCTCAAAGCCGCCGTCGGGGCAGGGCCGGATTTGGCCCAGGGTCAGGTGGGCCCCTTCAAAGTCGAAGGACTCCCAGTCGCTGGTCAGGGGGCAGGCGATGCCGGAGGCTTCAATCTCGTCGATCTTCTCCTGGGTCAGGCCGTACTCCCGCAGGTCGTAGGTGTGGCGAAGGGTGTCATACTTCCGGTCGCCCTCTCCCATGTCCAGGCTCTCGGTGGTAAAGACGCCCTCGCTCTTGTCCCTCCAGTTGACGAAGTAGTGGTTCCAGTGGTCGGCAGGGTTCCAGATCTTATAGCGCAGGTTGCCGGTGCCCTCCGGCTGGCTCTTGCAGTGGAAGTTCAGCCAGTTCAGGTACCAGAACACCTTCTTCACGTCCAGGTCCTTGGGGAACTTCATGTAGGTGGCGATGTAGCCGCTGCCGTCGGCGAACATACAGTAGGCGTTCTCATGGGCCAGGTACTGGCCCTTGGGCTGGAGCCAGTCCAGGAAGTTTTCCGGCTGGATGGCCTCGGAGGGGTCGATGGGGTCGCCGAAGATCACGTCCCTGACCTCCTGGGGCAGGTCGCGGACGGGGTAGCCGTAGTAGAAGCGGGCCAGAGGCATCTGCTGCTCGGCCAGGGACAGCTGGGGGAGTTTGTTATACATATAACAGTACATCCTTTTCGTGTTGTCCGGGGCGGTGGGGACGCCCCGGCGTTCCGTGTGCATTTGTACAGCGTGTCCGCTGCTTTGGCTGTCTTTATCATAAACCGAAACGGTTCGCAAGTCCAACACGAAACGTCCTACAATATACAGGAGAAATCCTGTGTGGAAAAAGGGCCTCTGTATAAATTGTTTTTCATCCTGCGAATAATGCCGCAAAAAAGGCTTCCGGCACACAGATGTGCGCCGGGGGCCTTCTTTTATCGAGCCTTTTCACGGCCCCTGTTTTGCGCTTTTTTACCAGCCCCGCTTCAAAATCTCCTCGCAGATGCGCTGGCTGTTGTTTTTGTCGAGATAAGCGAAGCTCGCCTCATGGAGCTTTGCGTACCGTTCCGGCAGGGCAAACCCCGCCTGAGCGTACCGTTGCAGCGCCGTCAGCAGCTCCTCCGGGGTGAACACCCGCTCGCCGAACAGCTCGGTTTCAAAGTCGATATAGGCCCCGGTGGTCTCGTTGTACTGCGCCACGTCAAACTGGTAGAACAGCACCGGCTTCTTCTGATAGTACACGTCCCAGCTGGCGCTGGAGTAATCCGTCACCATCATCCTGCACTCCATCAGCAGGCGGTTCAGCGGCTCCTCCCCGAAGGGAATCAGCCGCACCCGGCTGCTGCCACTGATGGAGAACCGGGCCATGTAGCCCTTGAATTTTGGGTGGATATAGAAGTCCAGATACAGGTCGTACTGGGTCAGCAGGGCGGCCAGCCGGGGGTCGTTCAGGAGGGCCATATAGTTTCGATAGTAGTCGCTCTCCACAAAGACCTCCTCCGGGGCCTCGTCCAGCCAGTTCCGCCAGGTGGGCATCAGAAGGATGTGTTTTTCCGGGGTGGGCCTGTCCTCCAGCACGTCCCACCGGGCCAGACCGGTGATAATCACGTCCTCCGGGGGATAGTCCAGGCAGCTCGCGATGATGTCATGCTCCCGCCGGTTGGAGGCCACGAACAGGTCGGCCTCGTAGGCCCCGCCCCGTTTGTAGAAGTCCACCCGCTTCATGGCGATGACCCCGTGCTGCAAAAACACCAGCTTCTTTTTCCGCCGGATATAGGGGAGGATCAGGCTCTCCTTGGTGCGCCAGGCGTAGGCGTGGGATTTGGAGTCGCTGGACACCAGCAGCGCCGCCGACAGCAGGTAGACCATGTGCCGCAGGCTCATGAACTGAATCACCCGGTTCTGGTAGGGCAGCAGCCGCTCCCGGTAGTCAGGCTGGGCCTTGTCGATAACGAAGTAAATGCGCCGGTGCATCCGCTCCTCCATACCGCACTCCATACAGTGCCGAAAGAAGTAAAAGCCGTTGTCCTGGGCCATGGCGCCGAACTTCTCATAGCACAGCATGATGCGCTGCCGGCTCAGCACCGGATGGGCCAGCAGGGCCAGGCCGAAGGCCAGCCACTCCTTCAACCGAAATTTCAGGCCGCTGTAGGGGCTCCAGGGCTGGCAGGCCAGGGCGTGGGTGCGCTCCATCGTCCGGTACAGGGACACCCCCTGCCCGTCCGCCTGCCGGTAGGTGTTGGAGAACACCAGCCGCTCCACCACCCGGCGGCCCAGGCCGACGGCTTTTCTGGCCCGATACAGCAGCTTTTCCGGGCCGGAGCGGGGCTTTTTGCCGCCTCCGTCCTCCTGCCACCGGGCGCACAGCAGGTAGGAGGTGCCGTCCGCCCCGTCCAGGACAATGCGCACATCCCAGTACAGGGGCTTCAGGCTGAGCTGGCTCAGGTCAATCTCCACCTCCAGGGTAGTCGTCTCCCCCTTGCAGATGGTGTGCTGGGCCGGGAAGGCGTAGCACAGCCTGTCCTTCTCCTGCCGGTAACGATACACCAGGGCCACGCCGCTCCATGTCCCAAGGGTCTGGGCCGGGCAGCGCACCCGGAGCCGGAGATGCCGCCCCCGGAGGGCGCACCGCTCCATCTGGCACACCAGCTGCCCCTCGTACCGCCGGAGCCGGTTCCCGATTTGCAGGCAGCAGTCGCCGCCGGAGGGGCTGCAAATCAGCCCCTCCAGGGTCTGCTCAAACCGGTGGGCGCTGCCCAGCGGCTCCTCATAGGCAAACCGTCGGTCCTCCCACAGGG
>JAJQET010000028.1 GCA_021201515.1 Clostridiales bacterium
CCGGAGGATGTCTCCCCGTCCTCCGCGGCGCTGCCGGTGTCGGACGCCAGCAGCTCCAGCAGCTTGCCGCTGCTGTCCATCAGCCACCAGCTGCCGTTGCCGTCATAGATGGCCGCCTGGGCGTCAGACTCCGCCACCGTGATCACCAGGGTGTCCGGCAGCTTGTGGGACAGCGTGACGCTGCTGACATAGGGCAGCTGGGTCAGGAGCCGGGCCACCACGGTGGTGTCCCTGGTCAGGAGCAAATTGTCCCCCAGGTTCACGCCGGAGGCGGAGACGATCTCCTCCTCGGTATAGTGGACGTTGCCCTCCACCTGGATGGTGTTGATTTTAAAGAACACAATGGAGCCGCCCAGAATCACGGCCAGAATCAGCACCACGGAGATGGCCAGATACAGGCCGTTCAGGTTGCCGCCGTTCTTTCGCTTGCTCTGATGCTTTCGGGTTCTCTCTGTCGCCACGCCCTCGCTCCCCTTCATTCTCTCTCAGTCGTTCCGTTTTCTTCGGGTGACCGCGCCACCCAGGGCGGTCAGATCCGCCTCCAGGCTGGCATAGCCCCGGTCCATATGGGCCAGGCCGGTGATATGGCTCTCGCCGTCGGCCCCTAGGGCGGCCACCACCAGCGCCGCCCCGCCCCGCAGGTCCGGGGCCTCCACCTGTGCCCCGCAGAGCCGCCTTACGCCGCAGACCACCGCCACCCGGCCTTCCACCCGGACGTCCGCCCCCATGCGGAGCAGCTCCCCCACGTAGCGGAAGCGGTTTTCAAAGATGGTCTCCACAAAGACGGCGGTGCCGTCCCCTTTGCACAGTGCGGCCAGCACCACCGGCTGAGCGTCGGTGGGGAAGCCGGGATAGGGGGAGGTGCGCACCGGGCGCACGCTATGTAACGGCCCGCGACAGGTCAGCTCCGCCCCCTCGGCCCAGCTGCGGACCAGGCAGCCCGCCTCCCGGAAGGTGTCCAGCACCGGCAAAAGCTGCCGCCGCTGCACCCCCAGCACCTGCACCTGCCCTCCGGCAGCGGCGCAGGCGGAGAGGTAGGTGGCCGCCACAATGCGGTCGGCGATGATGGTATGCTCCCCGCCGTGGAGGGGCCTTTTCCCGTGAATCACCACGGTGGAGCTGCCTGCGCCGGTGACCTCCGCCCCGATGGTGCGGAGGAAACGCTGCAAATCCTCGATTTCCGGCTCCCGGGCGGCATTGGCAATCACCGTCACCCCTTCGGCGGCGGTGGCGGCCAGCATGATGTTCTCCGTGGCCCCCACGCTGGGGATGGACAGGTTGATCTCCGCGCCGCGGAGCGGGCCGGAGCAGCGGAGGGTACCCCCCTCCTCCCGAATCTCACAGCCCATGGCGGCCAGGGCCTTCAGGTGCAGGTCAATGGGCCTTGGCCCCAGCTCGCACCCGCCGGGCAGGGAGATCTCCGCCTCCCCGCACCGGGCCAGCACCGCCCCCAGGAAAATCACCGAGGAACGCATCTCCCGCATCAGCCGGTGGGGAATCTCCGTCCCGGTGACGGCGGCGGCGTCCACCGTGATACAGTCCCCCTCCTGGGTCACCCGGCAGCCTAAATGCTCCAGAATCACCAGGGATGCCGTCACATCGCTGAGGGCCGGGCAGTTGTGGAGGACGCTGACCGAGCCGGTCAGCAGCGTCGCCGCCAGAATCGGCAGGACGCTGTTCTTCGCGCCGTGTACCGCTACGCTGCCGGACAGAGGCTTCCCTCCTGTGACGATCAGTTCTTCCATAGACCATCCCTCCACATTCCGATATAGGGCAGACTATGCGGTGGGAAGAATACTTGTTACTTCAAAAGGCCCTTCAATACCTTATAAATCCGCTCATTGGCGTCGGTGACGGAGATTTTCCGGAGGTTTTGCCCCATCCGCCGCAGGCCCTCCACGTCGGAGAGCATCCGTGTCACCTGGTCATAGAGGGCGTCGCCGGAGCAGTCCTTCTCCAGCATCAGCACGGCGGCGTCCTGGTCGGACAGCACCCGGGCGTTCTTCTCCTGGTGGTTGGCCGTCACGTTGGGGGAGGGCACCAGGATACTGGGATGGGCGATGGCGGAAATCTCCGCGATGGTGGAGGCTCCGGCCCGGCTCATAATCACGTCGGCGCTGTCCATCACCACCGGCATATCATAGATATACTCCCGGATGTCCAGTTCCGGATGGTCCTCCAGCCGGATGCCACGCTGGGCCAGTCCCTCCAGCACTCGCTGATAGTACCGCTGGCCCACGCCGTAGATGTGGTGGAAGGGGCAGCCCTCCGCCACCTCACGGGCCACGAAGTCCACCATATACTGATTCATCACCAGTGCCCCCAGGGAGCCCCAGGTGGTCACCACCACCGGCTTCTGGTCGTGGATGCCCAGCATCTTTCTGGCCTCCACCCGGTTCTGGGCGAAGAACTCGCTGCGCACCGGGGTGCCGGTGACCTCCACCCGCTCCGGGTGGGGGTACAGGCTGCGGCACTCCTCAAAGCCCACCATCACCTTATCCACCCGCTTGGCCAGCATTTTCGTGGTCAGGCCGGGCTGTGCGTTGGACTCATGCACTGCCGTGGGGATGCCCCGCCCGGCGGCGGCCTTCACCACGGGGTAGGAGGCGTAGCCGCCGGTACCCACCACCAGGTCGGGCTGGAACTCGTCCAGAATCCGCCGGGCCTGTGCGGGGGAGACCAGCAGGTTTTTCGCCGTGGTCAGGTTGTGTTTGATGCCCTTCCAGTTCAGGCTGCGGTAGAAGCTGGAAATCTGCACCGTGCGGATGTCATACCCCTCCCGAGGCACCAGGGCGCACTCCATGCCCCCCTCCGCGCCTACAAACAGCACCTGGGCATTGTCCCGCTCCGTCAGCATACCGGCCAGAGCCACCGCCGGGTTGATATGTCCGGCGGTGCCGCCGCAGGTAAAAAGCACTTTCATTGTGATCCGTTCCTTTCTCCTTCAAAACCCGTCACCCCTGGGGCGGCGCGGCGATTTGCCGGGACACTGACAGGACAATTCCCATCTCCGCCAGCTGTATCGCCAGCGCCGTGCCGCCGTAGCTGAAGAACGGCAGTGAGATGCCGGTGGAGGGGATGACATTCAGCACCACCGCAATGTTTAAAAACACTTGAGTGGCCAACAGGGTGATGATACCCACAATCAGCAGGGTGCCGAATTTGTCCTTGGCGTGGAGGGCCAGATAGTAGCCCCGGATGATCAGCAGGGCGAACAGCAGGATAATCATCACTGCGCCGATCAGCCCCAGCTCCTCGCAGATGATGGCAAAGATGTAGTCGTTCTGCTCCTCCGGCAGATAGAGGTATTTCTGGCGGCTCTGGCCGAAGCCCAGGCCGGTCAGCCCGCCGGAGGCCACCGCGTAGATGGATTGCAGCACCTGATAGCTCTTGTCGGTGGGGTCCCACCACGGATCCCGCCAGGACTTGATACGGGTGCCGTTGTGGCCCACGATCACCAGCACATAGTAGACGATGCCAAACAGCCCTCTGGCCCCGGCGATGAACCAGCCGATGCGGACGCCTGCGGCGAACAGCACCGCTGCGGCCGCCGCCGCCACCAGAATCATGCAGGACAGGTGGGGCTGCAATCCGATCAGCGCCAGCACCACACCCAGCACCAGGACGTAGGGAAGCAGTTCCTTTAAATCGCTCCAGTAGAAGAACCACCGCAGCCCCTCCAGGGGCTGGCGGAGCCGCTTCTGAAAGGTGGGCACCCCCGGCCGCCGCTTGGACAGCCCCGCCGAGAAGAACAGGATGACCCCCATCTTGGCGATCTCCGAGGGCTGGAAGGTGGGGCCAACCACCAGGAGCATCCGCAGCCACCGCTTCGCGTTGTTGGCGGTGACACCCAGGGGCGTCTGCACCAGCACCAGCAGGACGATGGAGCCCACCAGCACCGGCACGGACAGAATCCGCAGATACTGATAGTCCATCCGAGAAATCAGCAGCATGGCCACAACGCCGATGACGGCGTAGATGGCCTGATGTTTAAAATAGTACATAGCGTCGCCGTAGGTGATGACGCCGTCCACCACCTTGTAGCCCGCCGCGGAGTCATACAGCGCCGCATAGGAGGATGCGGACAGCAGCATCACAAGCCCGATGCCCAGCAGCATCATGGTCAGCATCAAAAAGGGCAGGTCGATGGGGCCCCTGCGGAGCTTTTCCGCCTGGGTCAGGTCACGGCCGCGTTTCCGTTTGGCGCGGCTCTGCCTGAGCCGCGCACTGCTTGCCTGAGTTGCCATATGCCGTTTGCCCCTTTCTGTCGCAGAATCAGGTGCGGTTTACCCGTTTAGTAGCGGAACATAACCCCCAGGAAGGCCAGCACGCAGGCCAGCAGGGTCACGCCGGAGAAGACGGTGAACAGCTTCTCCTCGCTCCAGCCCCCCATCTCAAAGTGATGGTGCAGGGGGGCCATGCGGAAGATGCGCTTGCCGTGGGTAGCCTTGAAGTAGGTCACCTGAATGATGTCACTCATGGTCTCGCAGAGATAGATGATGCCCACCAGAATCAGAATCAGCGGCATATCCAGGCTGAAGGCCAGGCCGCAGACCGCGCCCCCCAGGAACAGGGAGCCGGTGTCCCCCATGAACACCTTGGCGGGGTGGAAGTTGTACACCAGGAACCCGGCCAGGCCGCCCAGCAGCGCGCCGGAGAACACCCCCAGCTCCACCTTGCCCCACAGCAGGGAAACCGCCAGGAAGAACAGCGCCACAGGCATGGTCACGCCGGTGGCCAGGCCGTCCACGCCGTCGGTGATGTTCACTGCGTTGACGGTGCCCACCATAACGAAGGCCGCAAAGACCATATACACCGGCCAGGGAATCGTGAAGCTGATGTCGGCGAAGGGGATATACAGGTCGGGGGTCAGGTAGCCGGTGTAGCGCAACAGCACCACAAAGGCGATGGCCGCCGCCAGCTGCAGCAGGAACTTCTGGGGGGCGGTCAGCCCCTCGTTCTTGTGGTACTTCACCTTGCAGAAGTCGTCCACAAAGCCGATGGCCCCGAACACCAGGGCAAAGAGGTAGACAAAGAGGCCGCCGAAGTCCCCCTGGAGGAAGCCGGTAAAGCCGCAGACCACCAGGGCAATCAAAATCCCGGCGATGAACATCAGCCCGCCCATGGTGGGGGTGCCCTGTTTGGACATATGCCAGGTGGGGCCGTCCTCCTTGATGGACTGGCCCGCCTTCATCCTCCGCAGCCAGGGGATGACCACCTTGCCCAGCAGATAGGTCCCCACAAACCCGATCACAACACTCACAATTGCTTTCATCTTTCGCTCGCTCCTTCGGAAACCGGTTTTGGCTTCCTTTCCGTTCAATTTTGCCGTCTATACCCGGCAGAGGCAGGCGCACGGGTCCGGGTCAAAAGTGCGTCCCAGTCCGCCCTTCCCGCAAAGACGATGATGTCCTCCGGCTCCCCGCAGCAGCGGGCCGCCTCCACGGCGGCGGTCAGATCTGGCCCGCCGGTGCGGTCCCCCGCAGCGGGAATCAGGGCGCACCAATCCGCCCCCTGCAGGGCGATCCTCCGCAGCCTGCGGTCGGTTCCACCGGGGGGCAGGGCCAGCACCAGCAGCACCCGGCCCTCTGCGGCCCTGCGGGCCGCCAGCAGCGCCGCCTCCAGCTGACCCTCGGTGCAGCCGGTGTGAATCAGCTCATCCGGGCCGTCTGCCCGGCGGCGCAGCTCCAGCACACCGGGGGCGCCCGGCGCGGCGGATACCGCCGCCGCCCCCTCCCGGAGGGGATACCCCTCCAGCAGGCCGCAGCCCAGGGCCGCCAGGGCCATATAGAAGTCATAGCTCCCCGGCAGCGGCAGGGAGACCCGGGCGATGGCGGAGTCCGTCACCGCGTCAAAGGTCATCCGGTCCCTCCCCAGACGGAGGTACCGGGCGTTTAAATCCGCCGCTCCCCGCCGCTCCGCATAGGTCAGTCGTGGGCCGCCCCACTGGGCCGCCAGGGTGCGGATGCGGCTGTCGTCCAGGTTGGCTGCCAGCAGGCGGCAGCAGCCCGTCAGGTAGCCCTTCAGGGCATCGGTGTTGTCATGTTCCCGGAGACCACCCACCACGGCGGCCCGACAGAGCAGCCCTCTGGCCCACCCCGCCGCAATCTGGCTGGGAGACAGGGCCAGCACTGCCCGCCGGCAGCCCTGGGCCTCCAGGGTGCGGAGCAGCGCCTCCAGCGTCTCCCGCCAACTGGGCCACGCCGGGGCGGGCAGACGCCGCCCACGCCAGAGACAGTCCGCCTGGGTGATGAGGGCGGCCTCTCCGGGGCGGCCATGTTCCAGCAGGTGCCAGATCAGCCGGGCGGTGCAGTCCGCCTCGGCGCCGCCGATGACGCAGTATAAATTGTCACTCGTCCATGTCATTGTCAGCATAATCCACGATGGTGTCGTCGGAGAAGTAGACCGTTATGGTGGTGCCCCGGTCCACCAGTTCTCCCGCTTCGACGCTCTGCTTATAGGCCAGGGTGCTGCTGGTGTAGTAGCTGGAGGAGCCTGAGGCCACCATGTACAAATCCAGCTCGCCCAAAATCTCCAGGACAACGTCAGGGGATTTCCCCGTCAGATCGGGCATGGTGACCTGATCCTCCGGCACCTCCTCCCCCATGTACAGGATAACTTCGCTGCCGGAGGGCAGGCTGACACCGGTGGAGGGAATCTGGCCGGTAACGGTGTTGCCGTCCCCGACGACCCGGTAGGTCAGGTTCTTCGCCGTCAGAATCTGCGACGCCGTGGCCTCGTCATAGCCGATGACCGTGGGCATGGAGACGCTGGCCCCGGAGAGGTCGTCTGAGGTGTATTCCTTGTCGAAGCCTCGGTAGTCCAGAATGTCGGCGATCAGCTGGCCCACCAGAGGGGCCGCCATGTTGCCGCCGGAGATGTAGAGGCCGTTGGTGCAGTAGTCGCTGCCCGGAGAGGCCACCTGGGAAGAATCCAGGGCCAACAGGACAATGATCTCCGGGTCGTCCGCCGGGGCAAAGCCCACAAAGGAGACCACATATTCATCGTCCACCAGCGTCTGAGAGGTGCCGGTCTTGCCGCCGATGCGGTAGCCCTCCATATAGGCGTTCTTGCCGGTGTAGCTGGTGACCACACCCTCCAGCAGGTTGGCCACCCGCTCGCTGGTCTCCTCACTGATGACCTGGCGCACGGCGGTGCTGTCCGCCTGATAGGTGATGGTGCCGCTCTCGTCCACAATATGGTCCACCACATAGGGCTGCCGCAGGTAGCCGCCGTTCACCGCCGCATTGATGGCGGTGATCAGGGTGATGGGGGTGACGGTGAAGCGCTGACCGAAGGAGGCGGTGGCCAGCTGGACAATGCCGAAGTTATCCTCGCTCCACACCACGCCCTGGCTCTCGCCGGGGACGTCGATGCCCGTGGTGGACATCAGCCCGAAGGCCTCCATGTACTCATAGAAGGTATCCGTCCCCAGCTTCTGGCCGATGGTGATGAAGGCCGGGTTGCAGGAGTTGCCCACCGCCTCCGCCAGGGTCTGGGTGCCGTGGCCGTACCGGTCGGAGCAGTAAATGGGAGAGGACCAGCCGCTGACCATGATGCTGCCGGTGCAGTTGAAGGTGGAGCTCTCCGACACCACCCCCTCCTCCAGGGCGGCAGCCAGAACGAGGCTCTTGAAGGTGGAACCAGGCTCATAGGTGTCGTTCACCGCCTTGTTCCGCCACATGGTGTTCAGGGCGGTGCTCTGGGTGATCTCCCCGCTGGCCACCTCGCTTTGCAGCACGCTGTCAATGACGGTGCTGTAGTCGTTCAGGTCGTAGGTGGGGGAGCTGGCCATCCCTTAAATGGCGCCGGTGTAGCACTCCTTGACGA
>JAJQET010000245.1 GCA_021201515.1 Clostridiales bacterium
ACGCCGCCCCCCGTCTCATTATGCCGGGGGGGCGGTTGTGTAACCCCACAAAAAAAAAAAAAACCCCCCCGGGGGGGCGCCCCGGGGGGGCCCCCCCCGCCTTTTTATGGAGGAAAACGGTGATTGAAAAATGCCGCTGCCGGTGGTATGATGGAGCAACAGGCAACAAATGAGCCAAAGGGAGGAACCCCCATGTCAGAACCGGAAACCACCATGCACATCATTGCCCACATCCACACCGACTTTGCCACCAAGTTCGGCATCCCCCGGCAGAGCGGACTGGTGCCCGCCCTGGAAGGGCGCATTGTCTTTACCCCGGAGTACCGGGCGCCGGAGGCCCTCCGGGGGCTGGAGGGATTTTCCCACATCTGGCTGATCTGGCAGTTCTCCCAGGCGGTGCGGGAGGGCTGGTCCCCCACGGTGCGGCCGCCCCGACTGGGGGGCAACACCCGGATGGGCGTCTTTGCCACCCGCTCCCCCTTCCGGCCCAACGCCATCGGCCTGTCCTGCGTCCGGCTGGAGGGGGTGGAGCCGGACACCCCGGAGGGGCCGGTGCTCCATGTCTCCGGGGCGGACCTGATGGACGGCACCCCCATCTTTGACATCAAGCCCTACCTGCCCTACGCCGACTGCCAGCCAGACGCGACAGGAGGCTTCGCGGCCCGGCCCTGGGAACGGGAGCTGACGGTGGACTGTCCCCCGGCGCTGCTGGAACAGGTTCCTCCGGAGAAGCGGGAAGGGCTGCTGGGGGTGCTGGCCCAGGACCCCCGGCCCTCCTATCAGAAGGACGCCGCCCGGGTGTACGGCTTCACCTTCGCCGGGCTGGAGGTGCGCTTCACCGTGTCGGATGGGGTTCTGACGGTGAAAGAGGTCAGACCAGCAGACCGGCGGTGAAGTCCACCGTGGCCAGGCTCAGCAGGTGGCACAGGGCGGTCAGCGCCAGCGCCCCTACCAGGCACAGGCCGCACCAGACCAGGTACCCCCTGACGGGGAACCCGGCCTCCCTGCCCCTGCGGGTCAGGGCCAGATTCCGGGCGTTTCCCCGGCCGGGGATGGCGATAAACAGCAGCGCAGCGGTGGATGCGGCCTGAGCCAGCCCAAAGAGCAGCAACGCCGCCAGCACCCCCTCCGGCCCGGCCCAGCAGCCGCAGGCGGACACCACGAAGGAGAACAGAAACCCCCTGACCCCCACCAGCAGAGGCAGGGCGGGGAACCCCAGTGGGCACAGCCCCAGCAGTACGGCGGCGGCAGGCAGTCGGACGGCCCGCCACAGCAGGGCCCCCCAGCTGGAGCCGCCGCCCCGGGCCTGCAACACCCCGGTGTAGCCGGCGAGGTAGGTTTCCAGGGCGGCCTGCCCGTCCCCATCCATCTGGTAGGCGGCGAAGCAGCCGGCCAGCGTCCCCAGCAGGAAGGCGCACCCCCGCACCAGGATCGGCTCCTCCACCCCCTGCCGCGGCAGACGCCAGACCCGCTTCGCCCGCCTGCCCTGTTGTTTTCCAGCCACTGAGCCGCCCTCTTTCCCCGTACTGCGGGAATCCCCGCTGGGACATCCTATGCCTGCCCCGGCGGGGATATGCCCGCCGGGGCGGGACGGCAACCAAACAGACGAAAGCGGGAGAGAGATGGATAGCAGAGCGGTGTTAGACCTTGCCGGGCTGTCCGGCAAAATTTTGCTGCAAAGCGGCGCGGAGATTTACCGGGTGCAGGAGACCATGCTCCGCATCATGCGCGCCTGCGGCGTGGAGGACGGCAACGTCTATGTGGTGGCCAACGGCATCTTCGCCACCGTCCACGAGGGGCGGGAGGACGAGGGGAGCTTTGTCCGCCACGTCCCCCTGGGCAGCGTACATCTGGGCTATATTCACGAGGTAAACCGCATCTCCCGGGCCATCGAGGCCGGAACCATGACGCCGGAGGAGGCGCTGCGGCTGGTGGAGTCCCTGGACATTCCGCCGGAGCGGACGCTGCTCCAGGTGTTCGCCTGCGCCGTAGGCAGCGGGGCCTTTGCCTTCCTGTTCGGCGGCTCCTGGCAGGACGCCCTGGCCGCCATCCCCATCGGCGTGGCGCTGCAATACTTCCTGCTGTTCGTGGGGCCCCACCTGCGGCGGGGGCTGTCCGGCATGGGCGGCGGGCTGCTGATTACGGTGTGCGCGGCGGGGCTGGCCTGGCTTGTGCCCACCCTGGGCCGGGATTACATCGTCATCGGCTGCCTGATGCCCCTGGTGCAGGGGGTGTCCTTCACCAATGCCATACGGGAGTTCTTCAACGGGGACTATCTGGCCGGCGTCACCCATATGCTGGACGCCCTGATGGGCGGCGTATGCATCGCCTGCGGCGTGGCGGCAGGGCTGATGCTGGTGGACTGGGTCGGGGGGTGGCTCCTGTGATGACGCAGTTTCTGGTGGCCATGGTGGGGGTGTGGGCCTTCGCGGTGCTGTTCCACGCCCCCAGGCGGTTCTATGGGGCCTGCGCCCTCTGCGGCGCGGTGGCCTGGGTGGTGTATCTGATCGCCACCACGGAGTACCAGGCAGGCCCGGCGGTGGCGTCTGTGGTGGCGGCCACGGTGCTGGCCATCGTGTCGGCGGGGCTCTCCATTCAGCTGAAGGCTCCCTCCACCATGTTCCTGCTGCCGGGAATTTTCCCGCTGGTGCCCGGTGCGGGGATTTACTACGCCGCCTACTACATGATTCAGGGGGATTTGTCCCTGGCCGCCGCCAAGGGGGTGGAGACCCTCCTGGTGGCCGGGGGGATCGCCCTGGGACTGATGATCGGCGCGGCCTTCTCCAACATCGCCAAGCGGGTCATCGGCACAGCGCGCAGGATGCGGGGGTAGGGGATGCTACCTCCCTGTCAATCTCCCGAAACTGCTGCCATTCCATCCGCCGGAGTGCGTAAAAAATCAGCCGGGCTGTGCAAACTTCCGCTGCACAGCCCGGTTTCCGTGAAAAAAACTTATTTCAGCTCCACCACCGTCACGCCGGTTTCTCCTTCGCCGTAGCGGCCCAGGCGGTAGCGCTTCACATACTTGCAGGTTTTCAGGTACTGCTGGACGGCGGAGCGCAGGGCCCCGGTGCCCTTGCCGTGGATAATCGTCACCGTGGTCAGGTGGGCCATCACCGCATTGTCCAGGTACTGCTCCACCACGGCCAGGGCCTCGTCCGCCGTCATGCCCCGGATATCCAGCTCCTGACGGCTGGGGGCGACGTGGACGGTGGCGTGAACCTGACCGGCGGGGCGTTTGGGCTTCCCCTGCTTCTGCTGCTCCACCACACGGACGTCCCCCTGCTTTGCGGTGATGTTCAGGATACCGGCCTGGAGCTGGAGGGTGCCGTCTTTGTTCACGGCCAGCACCTCGGCCCGGGTGTGAGTCTTCACCAACTCCACCGTGTCCCCCTGTACAGCCGGGCGGCTGGCGGGCAGCTCCGGCAGGGCTGCCCCCTGGCCCAGGGCGGACTCCGCCTCGTTCAGCTTCCGGCGGAGGGCGGAGCGCTCCTCATTGTCGTTCTGCCAGTCCTGCTGGCCCTGACGCTGGCGCTTTTTCAGGTTGTCCAACTCGTGGAACACCACGTTGGAGGCGGTTCTGGCGTCGGCCAGGATCTGCCGGGCCTCGGCGTTGGCCTTGTCCACCACCTTGGCCCGCTCCTCCTCGATTTTCTCCCGATACCGGGCGGAGGCGGCGGCGTCCTCCTCCATCTGGCGGCGCAACCGCTCGCTCTCCCGGCGCTCGGCCTCCATCTTCTGGCGCTGCCCCTCCAGCTGGGAGAGAATGTCCTCAAACTGGATGTTCTGGCTGTCCATCCGGGCCATGGCGTGGTCGATGACGTGCTCCGGCAGGCCCAGCCGCCGGGAGATGGCGAAGGCGTTGGACTTCCCCGGCAGGCCGATCAGCAGGCGGTAGGTGGGCTGAAGGGTCTCCACGTCGAACTCGCAGGAGGCGTTTTGAACACCCTGCGTTGTCATGGCGTACTGTTTCAACTCCGCGTAATGGGTGGTGGCGATGAGCTTCGCCCCCAGGGAACGGGATTCCTCGATGATGGCCACAGCCAGGGCCGCGCCCTCCACGGGGTCGGTGCCCGCCCCCAGCTCATCGTAAAGCAGGAGCGTCCGGTCGTCCGCCTCCTCCAGAATCTTCACCACATTGGTGATATGAGAGGAGAAGGTGGAGAGGGACTGCTCAATGGACTGCTCGTCTCCGATGTCCGCCAGCACCTCCCGGAACACGGCAAAGGTGCTGCCGTCCGACACCGGCAGGTGGAGGCCGCACTGGGCCATCAGGGTCAGCAGCCCCGCCGTTTTCAGCGTCACCGTCTTGCCGCCGGTGTTGGGGCCGGTGATGACTAAGGTGTCAAAGTCGCTGCCCAGCCGCAGGTCGATGGGTACCGCCGTCTTGGGGTCCAGCAGGGGGTGGCGGGCCTTTTGAAAGGAGAAGCTGCCGTCCTCGCTGAGGGTCGGCTCCATGCCCCATATCCGGGTGCTGAGCTTGGCCCGGGCGAAGATTACGTCTAAATCCACCAGAAGCTGATAATCCAGCAGAATATCACCCTGGAAGGAGGCCGCCTCGGCGGAGAGGGCCGCCAGGATGCGGGCGATCTCCACCTCTTCCTTGGTCAGCAGCTCCCGCAGCTCGTTGTTGGCCTGGACTGCCGCCATAGGCTCGATGAAATAGGTGGAGCCGGTGGCGGATACGTCATGCACCAGCCCCGGCACGCTGCCCTTGCACTCCGCCTTCACCGGCACCACGAACCGGTCCTGCCGGATGGTGATAATAGGCTCCTGCAAATACTTCACCGCGCTGGAGGAGATGAGCCGCTGCAGCACCTCCCTGGCCTTGCCGGTGGTGAGGCGGATGTGGCGGCGGATGTCCGCCAGCTCCGGGCTGGCGTTGTCGGCAATCTCCTCCTCGGAGAGGATGGCGCCGAAGATTTTGTCCTCCAGGTACCGGTTCACCCGGAGGGAGCGGAACAGGCCGTCCAGCACGGTGGGCTTCTCCCCCACGCCGTCATAGGCCGCCACGTCCCGGGCGGTGCGGAGCACCGCCGCAATGTCCAACAGCTCTCTGGGGTTCAGGCTGCCCCCCAGGTCGGCCCGCTGCAGGGAGGCCGCCACCGGCTTCACGTTGGCCAAGGCGGGAGGGCCGTTTAAGTCCATCATGTCCCTGGCCGCCGTGGTCTCCGCCTGGAGGCGCAGCACCTCCGCCTCCTCCACCGAGGGGCGGAGTGCGCGGCACCGCTCCTTGCCGTCGGCGCTGACCGCCTGGTCCGCCAGCAGTTCCAGCACCCGGGGCAGCTCCAGGGTGCGGATGGATTTTTCAAATAAGTCTGTCATACCTCTTTTTCCTCATTTTATGATGCAGGTTTGTATGTTGCCCGCTTTTTATGATACTGCGCTATCCTGCGGGGCGACCTGCCGATAAAATTCTAATGTATGGAAGCCGCGCTCCATCTGGGTCAGCAGGAAGGCTTCGCAGGCCCGGTTTATCCCGGCCTGCGAAGCCGGGCTGAGCCGATAGGAGAACAGCTTTTTCTTTTCACAGTTCGCCACATGGCGCATGGCGGCCAGGGACGCCCCGTCCAGGTCTGCGGATACGCCGTCCTCCGTGGGGAGGGGGCAGCGGGCGCAGTGGAGCAGGCCGGAGCGGAGCTGGAGGGCCGGTTCCTCCGGCTGCCCTCGTCCGCAGACGGCGCACCGCTCCAGCATGGGCCGGTAGCCGGACAGACACATGGCCCGCAGCTCAAAGGTGGCCTTCACCAGGGGCAGAGGGCGGTCAGTGGCCTCCATAACGTAGAGGCTGTTCAGTAGGAGGGCCAGCATCTCCTCATTGGGGAGGCCCTCCTCCGTCAAAAGCTCGGTCAGCTCCGCAAAGTAGCTGCCCAGGGCCAGCCGCTCCAGGTCGCTCCGCACCCGGCGGAACTCCCGCTCCGTGGCGGCCTCGGACAGCGTCCAGCGGCCCCGGTACTCGCTGAGGGTCATCTCCGACCAAATCAGCAGCTGGGCGGCGGCGGAGATGCCGCCGCCCTTTTTGCGGCTGCCCCGGGCGGAAACCGTCATTTGACCGTTTTTATCGGTCAAAACGGTTAATATCTTGTCCGACTCCTTGTACGCAACCTCTCTCAGGACGATTCCGTGTACCACCTGCCGCATACCCTTCCACCCTTTCCGTCTGCTTGGCGTACAGATAGGCCTCCGGCAGGCCGGTGGCCAGGAACAGCTTCCAACTCTGCTGCGTGTCCAGCATAGTCATCCCTCCCGCTGCCTTTAGGGTGTGCAGAAGGGGGACGGCCTATGGCTGGAAACTTTTGCGACCGCCCTGCGCCTCACTCGTCCCGGTAGCCGAAGTTCTGGACGGCCATCAGGTCGTCCCGCCAGTTTTCCTTCACCTTCACCCAGGTGGTCAGGAACACCTTCTCCCCCATGAACCGCTCCATATCCCTGCGGGCGGAGGTGGAGATGCGCTTGAGCATATCCCCATGCTTGCCGATAATGATGCCCTTATGGTTGGCCTTTTCGCAGTAGATGGTGGCCTCGCAGTCGATGATGCCGCTGTCCCGCTGGGAGAATTTCGTGATCTCCACCGCGGTGCCGTGGGGGATCTCCTGGTTCAGATTCACCAGCATTTTCTCCCGCAGAATCTCCGCCATGACCTGCTTTTCCGGCTGGTCGGTGGTCATATCCTGGGGGAACAGCTCCGGCCCCTCCGGCAGGAACCGCTCCAGCACCTGGAGCAGCTCGTCCACCCCGTCCCGCTTCAGGGCAGAGAGGGGAACGATGTCCGCAAAGTCATGGAGGGCCTGATAGGCGGCCATGACCTCCAGCACCTTCTCCTTCTGCTCCAGCACGTCCACCTTGTTGATGACCAGCACGGCGGGGACGCCAATGGCCTGGATGCGGCGCATCAGTTCCTTCTCCTGCTCCCCCGGCGCGGGCACCGGCTCCACCACCAGCACCGCCGCGTCCACATCGTTGATGGAGGCCCGGACGACCCCCTCCATATACTCGCCCAGGCGGTTCCGGGCCTTGTTTAAGCCCGGCGTGTCAGTAAAGACGAACTGTTTGTCCCCTCTGGTGACGATGCCGCAGATGCGGTTCCGGGTGGTCTGGGGCTTGTGGCTGACGATGGCAATTTTCTCCCCCACCAGGGCGTTCAGCAGGGTGGACTTGCCCACGTTGGGCCGGCCGACAATGGTGATAATACCTGACTTTTTAATTTCCATACCGTTATGATTCCCTGTTCTTTCCTTTGCTGCGCTTTGCCGCCCTGCGCTCCGCCTTCACCTCTGCCTCGGTGCGGATGCGCACGTTGGCGTCCAGCAGCTCCCGCAGCGCCTTGCGCTGCTTCATGTTGAATTGCTTCTTCGGCACCACGATGGGATTGCCGGTGACGTCCAGGCAGAAAAAGTCGTTCTCCTCCCACCAGTTGGTGACGGTATCCCACTCGAAGACGCCGTCCTCCCCGTCGTAGGAAGCGTGAATGCCGTCCTCCCCAAAGTCATAGTACCAGTGGGTGCCCAGGCTCTTGCGCAGCTTGACGGTGGCGTTCTTCATGGGGTCGGTGTTGGCATAGAACAGTACCGTACCGCTCATCACCACCAGCATCACCCCCACCAGGGGGTTGCCGTTCAAATCGTCCGACATCCCGCTGTCGATCCAGGACCAGAGATACCAACCCGCCAGCACCAGCAGCACCACGGCCAGCAGGTTCAGCAGCAGGCGGCGGTGGGGATACTTACCGTTCTCCCGTTCCACGGAAATTTCCGCCAGCTTCTTTACCACCGCCTCGTCAATGACGGTTTCCGAATGTATGGTCATTGCTCCGCTCCTTT
>JAJQET010000106.1 GCA_021201515.1 Clostridiales bacterium
CTCCTCGATCAGGCCCTTCATCCGGCTCTCAAACTGGCCCCGGAACTGGGTGCCTGCCACCAGGGCGGTCAGGTCCAGCAGGTAAACCTCCTTGTCCCGCAGCTTGTAGGGGACGTTGCCCTGGGCAATGCGGATGGCCAGCCCTTCGGCGATGGCCGTCTTGCCCACGCCGGGTTCACCGATCAGGCAGGGGTTGTTCTTCTGCCGGCGGTTCAAAATCTGAATCACACGGCTAATCTCCTCCTGGCGGCCAATGATGTTGTCCAGCTTGCCCTCTCTGGCCCGGTCGGTCAGGGACTGGCAATAGCTCTCCAAAAACTTCCGCTTGCCGCCCTTCTGATTCTGGGCGGAGCGGTCCCTGGGGGGTTCATTTTTCCGGTCCTGCCTGCCGCTGCTGTCGTCCTGGGCGCGGCCGGACTGGTTGTGGTTAAAGAGCTGATTCAGGTAGGGGAAGGTGGCGGTTTTATGGTCCTCGTCCTCTTCCGTGCGTTCCTCGCCGTCCGGCATCTCATCCAGAGCCTCCGGGCCGCCGAAGGCGTTCATCATTTCGCCGGTCAGGTTCTCCATGTCCTCTTCGGAAATGCCCATTTTATCTATCAGTTCGTTCACAGGCTGAATGCCCAGCTCTTTTGCGCATTTCAGGCACAGCCCCTCGTTCTTTGTTTCACCGTTCTCCAGCCGCGTGATAAAAACGACTGCAACGTTCTTTTTGCATCTTGAGCAAAGTGTAGGTTTCATGTTCATTACTCCTTGCGTTTGTACGCCGGTACAACCTGGGGTTCCCTGCCCCATTTTCCTACCCAGTATAACACGGGGTTATGAATATTTTATGTCCAATCGCAAATTTTTCTGAAAAAACTGCGAACTTTTCCGACGCCAACCCCGCTACGGCACATACAGATGGGCGGTGCCGTCCCCAATCAGCATGGCGGAGCCGTCGGAGCGCATCAGCACCGTGGTTTCGCCGCCGTTGGCGATGGAGGCGTATTCGTCCAGATCCCGGGTGAAGATCATCAGCCGGTTTGCCGTCAGCACGGCGATATACCGCTCCGCCACCGAGACGGACAGCACCTCCTCCTTGATGGCACGGGAGGCGAAGGCGTCCCCATTTTCGTCGATGACCATCAGCTGGCCCATGCTGCCTGCCCGGTATTTTCCCATCAGCTCCACAGAGAAGTTCACCCCATTGAGGGCAAAATTTTGCAGATACTGGGTGCTGTCCGACCAGCTGTTCAGCAGCGTCCCGCTGCCGTCCACCAGCAGGATGCCGCTCTCCGTCTGGATGCGGATGGTGTCCCCCGTCCAGTACAGGTCCAGCACCGTGTCGGTGCCCAGGTTCAGGCCCACCAGCTTCTCCCCGGTGGCGCACTCATACAGCTCCAGATAGCTGGCAAAGGAGGTGTCCTCCTGGCCAATGGTGATCAGGGCCAGGGTGTCGTTGTCCGGGGACACCAGGGCGTCCATGACGTAGGCGCTGGAAATATTCTCCTTCAACACAGGGTCATAGTCCTCGTCGAACACCGTGACGGCTGCCTTGTACCCGGCGGCCTCCTCCACCACCGCCAGGTAGCCGTTGTCGTTCAGGCGTGCCCCCAGGATGGCGTAATTGGATTCCGTGCTGTAGGAAAAGACGATCTCCTCCCCCTGAATCGCCATCAGGTCGTTGCCCCCCAAGTCGTAGACCACGGCGGTATTCCCTGCCGCCAGGGCCACCGGCGTGGTGAACTGCACCGCTTCCTCCAGCAGCTGGTTGCCGGAGATGGAGTAGACCTGGATGGAGTTGCTGGCGCAGATCACCAGATTGTCTCCCACCATGGCGTAGGCGTCCGCCGCATCAGAGCTGAAGGTGAAGTCCTGGGCTTCGCCGTCCTCGTCCCGCTCGATGTTCCGGTACAGGATGTAGCGCACCACCCCGTCCAGAGAGACGGTGTCCCGGTACACGATGAAAAGCACTGCCCCCAGCACCATGATGCAGGTCACGACGATGGCAATCAGCCGCACCAGCACGCGGACGGGAATGGGCAGCGGCTTAGGTTCCGTCGCGGTCTGTTTTTTCTTTTTCAGTCGTTTCGCTGTCATAGCTGACTTCCCTTTCCCGCCTGGTGAAAGGCGGCGATTCAGTCCAACCCACCGTCAGTTGGGTCTGTCTCCAGCCCCACCGGCTCCCAATACCAGAGCTTCGTCATATACAGGCCCTCCGGCGGCGCGGTGGGCCCTGCCTCCGTGCGGTTTTTTCGGGCCAGAATACCGTCGATGTCTTCCGGGCGGAACTTTCCCTCCGATGCATAGAGAATGGTGCCCACCATGCACCGCACCTGGTTATACAAAAAGCCGTCGGCGCAGACCCGCAGCTCGATGAGCTCTCCGCTCCGGCTGACGGTGAAGTAGAAAATCGTGCGGATGTTGGTGCGGGTGGGGGTGCCCACATCCCGGACGGCGCTGAAATCGTGGGTGCCCACAAAGCGGCTGGCCGCATCCTGCAAAAAGCCCTCGTCCAGCCGTTTGGGGTAAAAATAAGCCCGATTCACATAAAAGGCGTTGCGGATGCGGGAGTTATACACCCGATAGGTGTACTCCTTCCGGAGGCAGGAGCCGATGGCGTTGAAGTCCTCCGACACCTGCCGGGCGGCCAGCACCACAATGTCCGCCGGCAAACGGGCGTTGAAGGCCAGGGGCATCCGGTCGCAGGGGATGTTGCAGTCCGTGCGGAAGTTGGCGATGTAGACCTCGGCGTGGACGCCGGCGTCTGTCCGCCCCGCCCCGGTGAATTTGACCGGGTGCTTCACTACCTTGGACACGCAGGTCTCCAGCATTTCCTGCACCGTCATGGCGTTCTTTTGCCGCTGCCAGCCGTGGTAGGCCGTGCCCACATACATCAGCTTCAGGGCGATGTTCCGCATGGTCACAGCCCGTAGCCCAGGCCCAGTACCCCCACCAGGACGCACAGGGTCAGGCCCACCGCCAGGGCGGTGTAATCGTTTCTGACGTATTTCAGCTGGCGCAGCCGGGTGCGGCCCTGGCCGCCGTGGTAACAGCGGCACTCCATGGCCGTGGCCAGCTCGTCCGCCCGGCGGAAGGCCGAGATGAACAGGGGCACCAGCAGGGGCACCATGGCCTTGGCCCGGTCGATGAGGCTGCCTGTCTCAAAGTCCGCCCCCCGGGCCTTCTGGGCGGACATGATCTTGTCCGTCTCCTCAATCAGGGTGGGGATGAACCGCAGGGCGATGGACATCATCATGGCCAGGTCGTGAACCGGCACATGGAGCTTCTTCAGCGGCCCCAGCAGGCTCTCAATGGCGTCCGTCAGCTGGATGGGGGAGGTGGTGTAGGTCAGCAGAAAGGTGCCGGAAATCAGCATCATGATCCGGGCCACCATGAACACCGCCGTCTTGACGCCGCCGCTGTAGATGTGGATGAATCCGATGTGGACCAGCTCCACGCCGCCGGTGGCATAGAACAGGTTCAGCACGCCGGTGAAGATCAGAATGATCAGCACCGGCCGCATCCCCCGAACGATGGGCTTCACGCCCACCCTGGAGGCGTGAATACAACAGGCCAGAATCAGGAACATGATGGCATAGGTCAGAAAGCTCTCCGCCAAAAACAGGGCCACAATGTAGACCACCACCAAAATCAACTTTGTCCTGGGGTCTAACCGATGCACCACAGAATCTCCCGGAAAATACTGACCCAGCGTAATGTCCTTCAGCATACCGGCCCCTCCTTCTATCAGTCAAATATAAATTTGCGGACAATTTTCCGTGGGTCCGCAGGGCCACGCAAATAGGGGCGCAGCCGCGCCGCCCGTTAAGTTACTGGTTCATATCGATATAGGTTTTCACGAAGCTGGACAGCAGGCCGCAGGCGATGCCGCCGATCAGTCTGGCATAGTCCGTGTCGCCCATCAGGAAGTTGGAGGTGACGAAGAGTAAGACGCCGATGGCCAGCAGCGCCATATAGACGAAGGTAAGTATTTTGTTGAGATTTTTTTTATCCACGATGAAGTCCTCTCTTTCCCGTTTTTTACGTTTTTTATTCCCCCGACGGACTGCGTTCGGTGGGAGGCAGGTACGGTTTCCCGTTACAGCCGGTACGAAGGGGCGGGGCGCCCCGGTTCCTGACCCGCGTCGCCGCGGTACCACTCCCACAGCACCACGGCGGCGGCGGTGGCCGCGTTCAGCGATTCGCATTGCGGCTCCATAGGGATTTTTATCGTCTCCCGACAGGCGTTCAGCAGCCGGTCAGAGACGCCGTGGCCTTCGCTGCCGATGGCGACGGCGCACCGGGACAGGTCGGCGTTTTGCAGCGCCACCGTATCTTCCCGCAGGGCGGTGGCGTACAGGGGGAGACCGCTCCTCTCCAGCAGGGGCAGCAGCGCGTCATACTCCGCCTCCCACACCGGGAGGCGGAAGGCGGCCCCCATACTGGCCCGGACGGCCTTCCAGCCCAGAGGGTCGGCGCAGTGACCGGTCAGCAGCAGGCCGTCCGCCCCGAAGGCGTCGGCGGTGCGCCAGATGGTCCCCACATTGCCGGGGTCCTGCAGACCGTCCAGAATCAGGTAGCGGCTGCCGTCCAGCGTCTCCGGCGGCCGGAGGTCGGGCTGCCGAAGGGAAAACAGGGCGCCCTGCGGGGCCTTCATGGGGGAGACCGAGGCCATCACATCAGAAGGAAGGACAGCCCGCCGCACCCCTTGGGGCAGCGGTGGGCAGACGGCGTCCTCCGTCAGCAGAACGGCGGTCAGAGGGGCCTGCCAACGAATGGCCTCCTCCAGCAGTTTGACCCCGTCGCCGACATATTCTCCGCAGGCACGGCGATAGCTCCGGTCCCGCAGCAGTTTTTTGAAATGCCCCAAAAGGGGATTGGTACGGCTGGTTATTTTTTCCAAAGCGCAGGCTCCATTCCTGTGGGCGGGTGCAAACGGGAGTTATTTCCTGTTCCGTTTGAAATGGAGCAGGGCAACTGCGGCCAGGATACCACCTGAAAGAATCAACGCTCCGCACCAGAAGATCAGGTTGGACGAATCCCCGGTGTGCAGGGAGGTGACAGCGGATGAACTGTCGGCGGCAGTCTCAGAGGAGGCGTCAGAGGTGTCAGCGGTATCCGTGTCCTCGTCGCCGGACTCTGTGGAGGCGGAGCCGGTTTCCTCGGAATCGGCGTTGGTGTCGGAGGCACTGTCCTCCGGCGTGTCCGCGTCTTCGGTTTCGTCCTCCGTGCCCGCCGGGTCGGTGGGGGTGACGGCAATCAGGTATTGCAGCTGCTGCTCAGCGGAGGAGGCGCTGTACACGTCGCCGCAAACCGCCACCAGACGGTAACGGTACAGGGTGCCGGACGTCACGTCGGTATCCAGATAGGACACTGTGCCCTGCTCCACGGTGACCAGCTCCTGGAAGGCTCCGCTGTCGCTGGACCGGGACAGGATATATTCCTCTGCGCCGGGGATCTCCGTCCAGCTGACCAGGATGCCCGCCTCGCTGCTTTCCAGCTCGGCCAGCACCGGGGTGGCCAGGGTGATGGAGAAGGTGGCCGTCAGGCTGCCGGTGTAGCCGCCAACGCCGGTGACCAGCACGGTGGCCGTCCCTGGCTGGACGTTGTCACTGTAGGAGAGGGTGTAGTCCGTCCCCTCCGCCAACACGGTGTCCCCATAGGACACGGTGACGGCGGGCATTTGGGCGGTTCCGTCGCAGACAAATTCCGTCCCCTCCAGGGTGACGGTGCAGGCGGACAGGTCAACGGTCACCACCGTGTCCAGCGCCACAAAGGGGATGTCATAGGCGTCGGCATACTGCTCTGCGGAGGAGCCGCTGTTGCCGTAAATGGTCAGGGCGTCACAGCCGTAAAACACGTTGGCGTTCAGGGTGATGCTGTCGTTATAAATGGTCACGGTCTCCAGACCGGTGCAGTTCTTAAAGGCATAGGCGTAGACGCTGCTGACGCTGGCAGGCAGCACCATGGCGGTGAGCCGGGTGCAGCCGGTGAAGGCGCAGTAGCCGAGGAAGGTCAGGCCGTCAGGCAGGGCCAGGGCGGTCAGAGAGGTGCAGTCGCCAAAGGCATACTCATTGATTTCAGTGACGGTGTCGGGCAGGGTGATGTCGCTCAGGCTGGTGCAGCCGTAGAACATCCCGGCGCTGATACTGGTCAAGGCGGCGGGGAGGCGGGCAGAGGTCAGGCTGGTGCAGCTTTCAAATACATAGTTCCCCACCTCGGTGACGCTGTCCGGCAGGACAATGCTTGCCAGAGCGGTGCAGCCGTAGAAGGCG
The DNA here is from genome assembly GCA_021201515.1 of Clostridiales bacterium. Taxonomy (GTDB): domain Bacteria; phylum Bacillota; class Clostridia; order Oscillospirales; family Oscillospiraceae; genus Onthomonas. The sequence continues at coordinate 6,258 of JAJQET010000106.1, forward strand.
TAGCTCTCGATGGAGGCGACACCGCTCCCCATGGAGACGGAGACGAGGCCGGTGCAGTCCAGAAAGGCGCTCTCCCCAATCGCAGTCAGGCTGTCCGGGAGGGTCACAGAGGTGAGCCCGGCGCAGTCCTCAAAGGCGGATTCGGTCAGGACGGTGACGCCGTCGGGGACGGTGTAGGCCCCCGTGTACCCGCAGGGGCAGCAGATCAGCTCCGTCAGCGCTGCGTTGAAGAGGACGCCGTCCACGCTGGCATAGACGCTGTTCCCCTCCGCTACCAGGATTTCGGTCAGGGAGGTGCAGGCGTCGGTCACCCACATGCCGATGCTGGTCACTCCGGCGGGAATGGTCAGCGAGGTCAGCGAGGTGCAGCCGAAAAAGGCTTCCCGGCCCAGTGTCGTCAGGGAGTCAGGCAGGGTGACGGAGGTTAAGCCGGTACAGTCAGCAAAGGCGCATTGCTCCACAGTGAGGATACCCTCAGACAGGGTGATGGAGGTCAGGGAGGTCTGCTCCGCAAAGGCGCTGTCCCCGATGGCCACCACGGGGTAGCTGTCCAGGGAGGCGGGAACGGTGACCGCGCCGCCGGTTCCGTCGTAGTCGGTGATGGTGGCGGCGCCGTCGGACAGGGTGTAAGTATAACCGCTGTCCGTGGTGTAGGTGGTGTCGCCCTCCTCCGATTCAGAGGAATCGTCTGGGGAGACGGAGGGGTCATCCTCTTCCGTCGCATCGGCGGCGACAGCCATGACATCGTCCACATCCTCTGTGGCGAAGGCTACGGAGCACAGGGACAGGCAGAGGGCCAGCACAGCCAGCAATGCAATTCCTTTTTTCATTTCCAAAACACTCCTTTTCCTGCGGAACCATCCGGCCAGGGGGGCCGTGACCGGCGCAGCAGTATGCAGGTATGACATTACTTAATACTTTACTATGTTTCCCCGGAAAATGCAATCTTTTTTTCGGGTTTTCACCGGGAACCTCGGAAAAAAGAAACAGAGACAGCGCCCCGAAGCCCTGTACCAGGCTCCCCGGCGCTGTCCGAACTCATGCTTTATCCAATTCTGCCCACCGGCCCGGCCCGATGCACAGGTCGTTCCACTGGCAGCCGCCGCAGATGGCTGTCCGGCCGCCGGGGGCTAAAATCGCCTTCTGCACTGCGGCGGCAAAGAACGCGAAGGGCAGCTCGTCCCCCTCCCGCAGGCCGCATCGCTCCAGCACCGCCCGGTCATAGCGGGCGGCGTTTCCCGTTCCGGCGCACTGGCTGCCCCGGCGGTTGGGGCAGGCGGCGCACAGCACGTCCGCCGCCACCGTCAGACGCACAACAGGGTTTTCCTCCAGCAGCCGGAGCAGCGCCGCGTCCGCGGCACGGGTGAAGGCGGGGCTATAGCCCCTGCCCTGGTAGTAGGCTAGGCACATCCCATGGTGGGGCCTGAGGGGGATGGGGGTGGGCATGGCAGGGCCTCCTTTGTCTCGATGGTGTCAACGCAAGGAAATTCCCACAATGTCCTTATCGATGGG
>JAJQET010000017.1 GCA_021201515.1 Clostridiales bacterium
GGCCACCGACTCCTTCCTGTCCGCCGCCTCCTTCCAGGAGACCACCAAGGTGCTGACCGAGGCCGCCATCTACGGCAAGGTGGACCACCTCCAGGGTTTGAAGGAGAACGTCACCATCGGCAAGCTGATTCCCGCCGGTACCGGCCTGGAGGAGTTCCGCAAGGGCGACAAGATCACCGACGACGGGGATGTTCTGACCAAAGAGGACGAGGCCGCTGACGACAGCGACGCGCTGATTCTGGAGGAGGGCGCCCGTGAACTGGCCGACACCCCCCCCCAGGACGCCGGGGAGCTGTCTCCGGAGGCCGCAGCCTCTGAGGGCGACACCCTGGACGATGCGTTATTTGAAGAGGACGAGGATTCCCTCTCCGTTGACGATGATGCGGAAGGGTAATCCCTCCGCCCTGTGACACGCCGCCACCCCTGACCCCACAACCGGGTCAGGGGTGGCTTTTTGTCAAAATTTTGGACAGACAGACCGTTCTGGTGCAAATTTGTCGGTGACTTTCCGGCAAAAATAGGGTACAATATCCGATGTAAACGAAAACGCAAAGGGGAAACTTCCTATGTCTTATCTGAATGAGCATCTGATGGCCATGGCCAGAGGCGACCAGCCCGCCCAGCTGGTGCTGAAGCACGCCACCTATCTGAATGTATTCACCGGCGAGTTTTTGGAGGGAGATATTGCCATTGCCGACGGCGTGGTGATCGGGCTCGGCTCCTACCAGGGGGTGCAGGAGGTGGACTGCACCGGGAAAACCGTGGTGCCCGGCTTCATCGACAGCCATATGCACCTGGAGAGCGCCATGGTCATGCCCGCCCGCTTCGCGGAGGCGGCGATTCCCCACGGCACCACCGCAGTGATCACCGACCCCCATGAAATCACCAACGTATGCGGCAGGGCCGGGTTTGACTATATCTGGAAGGCCACAAAGGGCCTTCCGCTGGACGTCTTTCTGATGGTTCCCTCCTGCGTTCCCGCCAGCCCCTTTGACGAATCTGGCTGTGTCTTTGACCACGACGACGTGACCAGCGCCCTGCAGCTGCCCCGGGTGCTGGGGCTGGCGGAGCTGATGGGCTTCCCCGGCACGGTGGGCGGCGACCCGGAGATCGCCGCCAAGGTGAACACCACCCTGGACCGGGGCGGCATTGTGGACGGCCACGCCCCCGGCCTCACCGGCAAGGCGCTGAACGCCTATGTCGCCGCCCGGGTCTCCAACGACCACGAGTGCAACCACCTGGAGGAAGGGCTGGAAAAGCTGCGTCTGGGCCAGTGGGTTCTGGTGCGGGAGGGCACCGCCTCCAAGGACATGGAGGCCCTGCTCCCCCTGTTTGAGGCCCCCTATGCCTATCGCTGCGCCCTCTGCACCGACGACGAGCATCCCGGCGACCTGGTGCGGGTGGGGGAAATTGACAACATCATCCGCAAGGCTATCGCCCTGGGTGCGCCCCCTGCCAACGCCTACCGCATGGCCTCCCTCAACGGTGCCCTCTGCCACAACCTCCCCTATCGGGGGGCCATCGCCCCGGGCTACCTGGCCGACCTGGTGGTGCTAAGCGACCCCATGCAGGTGGACATCTGCGCCGTCTATAAGGAGGGCAAACCGGTCTACACCGCCGGACAGACGCTGTCCCTGCCCGCCGTACCGGTGCCCCGGGCGCTGAAGGACACCATGCACCTGCCCCCGGTCACGGCGGAGGACTTCCGGCTCCACCGGGTCCCGGAAAAAATCATCGGGCTGAATCCCGGCTCCCTCATCACAGACGACTGCGGGGAGGGAACGGATTACGACCTGGAGCATGACATTTTGAAGCTCTGCGTGGTGGAGCGCCACCATAACACCGGACACATCGGCGTCTGCCTGCTGAAAGGCTACGGCCTCCGCGCCGGGGCCTGCGCCACCACCGTGGCCCACGACAGCCACAACGTCATTGCCGTGGGCACCAGTGACGAGGAGATCGCCTTCGCCGTGAACCGCGTCCGGGAGCTCCACGGCGGGATGTGCATCGTGCATCAGGGCGAGGTGCTGGACGAGCTGCCCCTGCCGGTGGCCGGGCTGATGAGCGACCTCCCCGCCGGGGAGGCGGCAGACCGGGTGGATCACATCTCCAACACCGCCTGGGCAAACGGCGTGAACCGGGGCATCGACCCCTTCATGACGCTGTCCTTCGCCAGCCTGCCGGTGATCCCCGCATTGAAGCTGACCACCCTGGGCGTGGTGGACGTGAACCGGTTTGAAATTGTGTAATGCAAAATAGCTTTACAGATAGAAAGCGGTGGGAGCTATCCGTGCAGAAGTCAAAGTTCTGCGGGGATAGCTCTCTTATTTGTTGCATTTCTCCGATGATTCCGCCCAGAATATACGCAAATCCTCCGGCAGCGGGCTTTCCACGGAAATCAGCCTGCCGTTTATGGGGTGAAGTAGTTCCACCTTACAGGAATGGAGGGCCGGACGGCCCGGCGGCCCGCCCGCACCATAGAGGGCATCCCCCGCCAGCGGGCAGCCCAGCGCCGCCAGATGGACGCGAATCTGGTGGGTGCGGCCTGTGTGGAGGGTCAGAGACAGCAGGCACCGGTCTCCCCGCCGTTCCAGCACACGGTAGTCCGTCCTGGCCTCCAGGCCGTCCGGGCGCACCTGGTACTCGTTCAGCGCGCCGGGGCGCTTGCCCAGAGGCAGGTCTATGGTCCCCTCCCGCTCTGGCGGCAGGCCCTGACAGATGGCCAGGTATTGACGGCGAAACCGCTCTGTGTGGAGCTGCTGCATCAGCGCCTCCTGGACTGCTGCGCTCTTCGCCGCCACCAGCAGGCCGGAGGTGCCCTTATCCAGCCGGTTCACCAGACGCAGCACAAAGGGTTGGCCCTGCTGCTGATAGTGCCAGGTCAGATAGTTGCCCAGGGTGTCGGCGTAGTGACCTGGGCCGGGGTGGACGCTGAGCCCGGCGGGCTTCTCCGCCACCAGCAGCCAGTCGTCCTCATAGCGGAGGTTCACCGGGCCGGGGGTGGGGACGATAGCGCTGTCCTCCTGCTCCGGAATGGAGACCTCCAGCAGCTGCCCCGCCGTGACCGGCCGGTTGGAGCGGGCGGCCTGCCCGTCCAGCAGCAAGCCACCGGGGGCGAACTTCGCCCGCTTCACCTTCGTTTTAGACAGGCGGAGGGCATGGCGCAGAATCCACCCCACCTCTTTTCCCTCGTATTCGGGCGGGATTTGATAGTACAGACGGCGCATGGCTTCACCTTCCTTCTCACGGAAAGTATAGCGGTTCCCGGCGCAGTTGTCAAATGAGAAGGCGTTGTTCAGCTCTTGTCCCCCGGCTTGAAGATCACCGCCGCCAGCCAGCCGAAGAAGACCGCCGCCGCGATGCCCCCCGCCGCTGCGGTGACGCCGCCGGGGAAGGCCCCCAGGAGGCCCTTCTCCTCCACCGCCGTCCTGACCCCTTTCGCCAGGTTGTAGCCAAAGCCGCTGAGAGGTACCGTGGCCCCGGCCCCGGCCCAGTCCGCCAGAGGCTCATAGAGGCCCAGCGCCCCCAGAATCACCCCCGCCACCACATAGCAGGTCAGGATATTGGCCGGGGTCAGGCTGGTTCTGTCGATCAGCAGTTGGCCGATCAGGCAGATGATGCCGCCGCAGAGGAAGGCTTTCAAAAAAGACAGGAAAAGTTCCATAGGGTTCACCTCACTGGATGGTGTTGGAGAGGGCGATGGCGTGGCAGATGCCGGGGATGCTCTCCCCCTGGGCCAGAGACACCGGAGAGTGCAGCGCCCCGGTGGGGCAGAACAGCACCCGATTCCACTTTCCCGCCTTCATGCCGTTTAGAACAAAGCCGCACAGGACACTGGCGGAGCAGCCGCAGCCGGAGGCCCCGCAGTGGACGTCCTGCCCCTCCACGTCGTAGAGGAGGCAGCCGCAGTCGTTGTAGCGGTCCGCCAGGTCGAGCCCCTCCCGTTGCAGCAGCTCCTTGCAGAGCTGCCGCCCCAGCATCCCCAGGTCGCCGGTCAAAATCAGGTCATAGTCCTCCGGGGCGCGGCCGGTGTCGGCAAAGTGGGCCAGGAGGGTGTCGCAGGCGGCGGGGGCCATGGCCGCGCCCATGTTGTTGGCGTCCTTGATGCCCATATCGTTGATTTTCCCCACCGTCACATGGGTGAGATAGGGCCCCTCCCCTGCCCTGGCCAGCACCGCCGCCCCGGCGGCTGTGGCCGTCCATTGGGCGGTGGGGGTGCGCTGGCCGCCGTACTCCAGCGGGGTGCGGTACTGCCGCTCGGCGGAGCAGAAGTGAGAGGAAACCACCGCCGCCGCCCACTCCCCAAAGCCGCCGTCCAGCGCCATAGCCGCCAGGGCCAGGGCCTCCCCCATGGTGGAGCAGGCCCCGTACAGCCCGAAAAAGGGCCGCGCCGCCTTCCGGGCGGAGTAGCCTGCGGCGATGCACTGATTCAGCAGGTCCCCCGCAAAGAGGAGGTCCATGGCGGACATGGGCTGCTTCGCCTTCTCCAGCGCCTTCTCCAGGGCCAGCTGCTGCATGGCGCTTTCCGCCTTCTCCCAGGTGGATTCCCCGAAGGTGGTGTCCTGCTCAATCAGGTCAAAGCTCTCCCGCAGAGGCCCCTGCCCCTCCTTCTTCCCCGCCACGCTGGCAAAGCCCGCCAGACTGGGGGGACAGGCCAGGGCGAAGGTCTGGGTTCCTTTCTTCTTGTTTTCCAACGGTTCTCACGACCCTTCTGTTCTTTCCTGCCTATTGTTTGCAATGCCAGAAATTTTATCCGCCGGAGGGCCGGAAAAATCCTCAGCGCCCCAAATGGCATTATCAAAAAACGCCAAAGTTGCAGAGAAATCCCCGGTTTTGTTTGTCGCCGTCTCCTCTTGTTTTTCCCGGCGCAATCTGCTATACTACGTAAAATATCTTCCTCCCTGAATGCTCTATGGTTAGGAGGCGCGTCTGTCATGGGTCTGGAGGAACGCCGTACCATCGGTTATATCTGCCCCAAATGCCACAACAGCGTTGTGGTGGACAAGGACCTGTTTACACTGACTTCCGCCCCCGTGGTGGTTCCCTGCCCCTGCGGCGGCTCCCGGCTCATCATCGAGTATACCGGCGACCAGTTCAAGCTGAACGCCCCCTGCACCGCCTGCGGCAGCAACCACACGGTTTCCTGCTCCGCCAGGGACTTCCGCACCCGCCGGGGCATGGCCTTTTCCTGCAAAAAGACGGGGCTGGACTGCTGCTATGTGGGGGAGGAAGGCGTCGTCTACCAGGCCCTGTCCCGGCTGGAGGCCCGCACGGACCAGCTTGAGGAAGCCAAAGACGCCCAGGGCTCCTTCCTGAACGAGGTGGTGATGACGGAGATGCTGGACGAGTTGAAGGACATCGCCCAGCGGGGCGGCATCTCCTGCACCTGCGGCAGCAGGGATTGGCAGCTGAAGCTCCACTACTCCGCCATCGAGGTGGTTTGCGGCCGCTGCGGCAGCGCCCTCCGCCTGCCCGCCGCCACCATGGACGACCTGAGCGACCTCTGCTGTAAGCAGACCCTGCTGATTCGCGGCAGATAACCTGTAACCCCGGTTGGGGATGATCCCCGGCGTTTACCGATATGTTCTGTGACAATCTATTGAAGGAGATGCTGACATGATTAACACCAATCCATCCGAGAAGTTTGTGAAGGAGGGGCTGACCTTCGATGATGTGCTGCTGATTCCGGCGGAGAGCAATGTGCTTCCCTCCGACATCGACCTGCACACCCAGCTGACGGGCAAGATTCGCCTGAATATCCCCATCATGAGCGCCGCCATGGACACGGTAACGGAATACCGCATGGCCATTGCCATGGCCCGGGAGGGCGGCATCGGCATCATTCACAAGAATATGTCCATCGAGGCCCAGGCCGAGCAGGTGGACATGGTGAAGCGGTCGGAGAACGGCGTCATCACCAACCCCTTCTGGCTGTCCCCCGGCCACACCCTGGGCGAGGCGGACGAGCTTTGCGCCAAGTATCACATCTCCGGCGTTCCCATCTGCGAGAAGGACGGCAAGCTCATCGGCATCATCACCAACCGTGATATGAAGTTTGAGACCGACCCCAACAAGCTCATCACCGAAATCATGACCAAGGAAAACCTGATCACCGCCCGGGAAGGCATCACCCTGGACGAGGCCAAGGCCATCCTGTGCAAATATAAGATCGAAAAGCTCCCCATCGTGGATGAGGAGGGCTATCTGAAGGGCCTCATCACCATCAAGGACATTGAGAAAGCTGTGGCCTATCCCAACGCTGCCCGTGACGAGAAGGGCCGCCTGCTCTGCGGCGCCGCCATCGGCGTCACCGCCGACGTGCTGGATCGGGTGGCCGCCCTGGTGGAGGCGGGGGCCGACGTGCTGTGCCTGGACTCCGCCCACGGCCACTCCCGCAACATCATCCGCAATGTGGAGCGCATCAAGGCCCTGTACCCCGATGTGCAGCTGATTGCCGGCAACGTGGCCACCGCCGCAGGCTGCGAGGATCTGATCAAGGCCGGTGCGGACTGCGTGAAGGTAGGCATCGGCCCCGGCTCCATCTGCACCACCCGTGTGGTGGCCGGTATCGGCGTGCCTCAGATTACGGCGGTTTATGACGCGGCCTGTGTCGCCGCCAAGTACGGCGTGCCCATCATCGCAGACGGCGGCATCCAGTACTCCGGCGACATTGTGAAGGCCCTGGCCGCCGGCGGCAACGTGGTGATGCTGGGCTCTCTGCTGGCAGGCTGCGAGGAGGCCCCCGGCGAAATCGAAATCTATCAGGGCCGCTCCTTCAAGACCTACCGCGGCATGGGCTCCATCGCCGCCATGAACAACGGCTCCAAGGATCGCTACTTCCAGGCCGGGCAGCGCAAGCTGGTGCCGGAGGGCGTGGAGGGCCGTGTCCCCTACAAGGGAACCCTGTCCGACACCATCTTCCAGATGCTGGGCGGCATCCGCTCCGGTATGGGCTACTGCGGCGCCCCCAACATTCCGGAATTGCAGAGCAAGGGCCAGTTCGTCCGCATCACCTCCGCCGGTCTGAAGGAATCCCATCCCCACGACATCTCCATCACCAAGGAAGCCCCCAACTACTCCGTCCGATAAACGGCAAAAGAAAACACAGCATCCGCTCCGAAATACCGGAACGGATGCTGTTTCTTTTTGTGTAAATCGGGCTCAGCGCCGCATCGGGAGGCAGGCCAGCACCGCCGCAGCCGGCAAAAGGACGAGCCACAGCCTCCTGCGCTTCAAGGAAATCCCCCCCCCTGTTCCCGTTAAATGGTGTAATAGCCCAAATCGTTATCCTCGTCCTCCACGATCTCCAGGCAGAGGTGATTGAACCGTCCGCACAGTTTGAGGAGGCAGCACAGCAGGCCCGCAATGGCAAGGCTGACGCCAACGATTTTACCGATCAGTTTCAGTTTTTTGGTATTCATAGGAACCTCCATAGGTCTTGTGACTACCCCCTGCCGGGGGGCGGCAACGCCGTTCTTCTTACTTTCAGTTTACAGGAAACAGCTGGAAAAGGCAATTAAATTTTTATGAAATTTGGCGGTCTTCCCTCTTCCCATCTGGTTTGGCTGTCAAAAAAGGCCCCTGCACAAGGATGTGCCAGGAGCCTTCTTTTCTTGCATCGTTTTTTCCCTGTTATCCCGCCGGGCGGGGACGGTCGCGCTGCCGGTTACTCACATTTGTTCGCGCAGTATAGCCTGCAATAGCCTTCATCGAAGCGGAAGGTGAACAGAATCCCCTCCGTTTCGCTGTACTC
>JAJQET010000276.1 GCA_021201515.1 Clostridiales bacterium
AGACGGTGGGGGAGAGCTCCCCCAAGACGGAGACGGTGCTGACCAAGGCCGGCAGCGCACAGCAGTCCACCGTCACGGTACAGACCATCTATCCCACCTATCAGGGGGTGCTGGTGGTCTGCGACGGGGGGAACGATGCCACCGTCAAGCTGCAGGTGCTGAGCGCCATCAAGGCGCTGACCGGGCTGAGCTCGGAGCAAATTTCAATCTGTGCAAGAGCAGGAGGTTCGTAACATTGAAAATCTGGAAACGGAATGCCGTGGTGGCGGCCATCGTGCTGTTCGTCTGCGTGGCGGTCTATCTGAACTGGTCCTACGATCAGGCGGAGAGCGTGTCTGGCTCCACCTCGGAGGCAGTGGCGGAAAAGACTCTGGGAGAGACTGCGCTGGTCAGCGCCCAGGAGGAGCTGACGCTGGAGGACAGCGTGGACACGGCCTCCGGCGAAAGCGCGGAGGACGCCCTTTCCGAGGACGGCCTGACGGAGGAGGACGCGGCCCCGACCGATGCGGAGACGTCGGACTACTTTGACACCGCCCGCTTAAACCGGGAGGAGGCCAGGGACAGTGCCCTGAGCATCCTCCAGGAGACGGTGGATGACCCCGCAGCGGACAGTACAGCGGTCAGCGCGGCGGCGGAGTCCATCACAGCCATGGCTGCGGCTACCCTGGCGGAGTCCCAAATTGAGAGCCTGGTCACGGCCAAGGGCTATGCCGACTGCGGGGCCTTCATCGGGGACAGCTCCGTCAGCGTGGTGGTCAGCACAGAGAACGGGGAACTGGAGGCCGCCGACATTGCGAAGATCACGGACATTGTCTGCGGAGAGACGGAATTTTCCGCCAGCGACGTGAAGGTGATCACTGCGGAGTGAACCGGTAAGGCACCTTGAAAAAAGCTTTACAACTCCGGCTGAATCCTATATAATAGTATCATGAACAAATGATACTGGAGGAACGACTATGGAAGCATATGAGGCGATTATGACCAGAACCAGCGTCCGCAGCTATCTGGAGCGGCCCATCGGCGACGCTGAGGTGCGGAAGATTCTGGAGGCCGGCATGAGCGGCCCCAGCTGCGCCAACCGGCGGGACTGGTCCTTTGTGGTGGTGCGGGACAGGGAGATGCTGAACCGGATGGCGGACGCCAATGGCCGCCCCGCCACGCCCTTGCGGAAGGCCGCCCTGGGGATTCTGGTGTGCGGGGACTTACAGAAGGCGTTCCAGCCCGCCCCGGACTATTGGATCATTGACGGCGCCATCGCCGCGCAAAACATGATCCTGGCCGCCCACGCCCTGGGCATCGGCGCAGTGTGGCTGGGCACCTATCCCCAGATGGAGCGGGTGCGGGGGCAGGCGGCGCTGCTGAACCTGCCGGAGCATATCGTGCCCCACTCCGTCCTGGCCTTCGGCTATCCTGACCCGGCAGAGGATGGCCCGGCCAGGGAGAAGGCGTATGAGGCGGACTGCGTCCACTTTGAAACCTGGTGATGCCGCTGCAAACACCGGCTTTCGGGAAACCGAAGGCCGGTGTTTGACGTTTTCCGGCGCCCATTGCCCGGAGGAAGCCCAGAACAGACTTGCCAAACCCGAAAGAACGTGGTATGATGGGCGTAATCTGTGGTAAAGTTGTGATTGTATGAGTTTTTTTGAATCGAGTCAGCTCCGGCAGGCGGAGCTTCCGGCCCAGGACGCCCCGGCGGAGCAGGACAGCCTCCAGCGGCCTGCCATCACGGCGAAAAACGTCTACCTGAGCTACCGCTCCATCGCCCCGGTGAAGCGCCGCAACATCAAGCAGGCCTCCGGCTTTAAGGACGACGCCTTTAAACAGAAGGGCCGTGTGGAGCATTTCGAGGCCCTCCACGGCGTCTCCTTCGAGGTGGGAAAGGGCGAGATCATCGGCCTGATTGGCCGGAACGGCAGCGGAAAATCCACCCTGCTGCGGGTGCTGGCCGGCATCTTTGAGCCGGACAAGGGCAGCGTTGACCTGCACGGGAACACGGTCTCCCTGCTGGCCCTGGGGGTGGGTTTCCAGACGCAGCTGTCCGGCCGGGAGAACATTTACCTCTCCGGCCTGCTGCTGGGCTTCACCAAGGCGGAGATCGATGACCAGATCGACGAGATTATCGCCTTCTCCGAGCTGGGCCGGTTTATTGAGCAGCCGGTGCGCACCTATTCCAGCGGTATGCAGTCCAAGCTGGGCTTCGCCATTACGGCCATCCTCAAGACGGACATCATCCTGGTGGACGAGGTGCTGAGCGTGGGCGACGCCCACTTTAAAAAGAAGAGCGGGCGGAAGATGGCCGAGCTGATCAGCGAGAAGAGCAGAACGGTGGTCATCGTCTCCCACAATGCGGAGACCATCCGCACCAACTGCGAAAAGGTGATCTGGCTCCATGACGGCGATATCCGCAGAATCGGCCCCACCCAGGAGGTGGTGGACGAATACGAGGCCTTCATGGCGCAGTATGATATTGAAGCCTGGGAACAGCCCAAGCCCAAGAAAAAGAAATAAAGCAGAGAGAGGAAGGACGCTATCACGATGGGTAAGTATTTTGGTACGGACGGATTTCGCGGGGAGGCGAACGTATCCCTGCGGGCGGAGCATGCCTACCGGATTGGCCGCTATTTAGGCGCGCACTACCGCAGGGAGGGGGAGCGGTGCCGGGTGGTCATCGGCAAGGATACCCGCCGCTCCTGCGATATGCTGGAGAGCGCGCTGGCCTCCGGTCTGAACGCCTCCGGTGCGGATGCCTATATGCTGCGGGTGACCACCACCCCCAGCGTCTCCTATATCGCCCACACGGACGGGTTCGACTGCGGCATTATGATCTCCGCCAGCCACAACCCCTATTATGACAACGGCATCAAGCTGCTGAACAGCCGGGGCGAGAAAATGGACGAGGAGACCATCGGGCAAATCGAAGCCTACCTGGACGCGCCGGAGGACAACCTGCCCCTGGCCCAGCGGGCCGAGATGGGCTGTGTGGTGGAATATGAGGCGGGCCGCAACCGCTATATGGGCTACCTGATTGCCCAGGCCATCTACTCCTTCCGCGGGATGCGGGTGGGGCTGGACTGCGCCAACGGCAGCGCCTCCTCCATCGCCCGCAGCGTCTTTGACGCCCTGGGGGCGAAAACCTACGTCATGGCCGACGAGCCGGACGGCCTGAACATCAATGACGGCGTGGGCAGCACCCATATCGAGGCCCTCCAGTCCTGCGGGGTGGAGCACAAGCTGAACGTGGGCTTTGCCTATGACGGGGACGCGGACCGCTGCCTCTGCGTGGACGAGAAGGGCAACGTGGTCAACGGCGACCTGATCATGTATATCTACGCCAAATATATGAAGGAGCGGGGCAAGCTGCTGACCAACACGGTGGTGACCACGGTGATGTCCAACTTCGGCCTGTACAAAGCCTTTGACGCGGCGGGCATTGACTACGCCAAGACCGACGTGGGGGACAAGTACGTCTATGAGTACATGACCCAGCACGGCAACCGCCTGGGCGGCGAGCAGTCGGGCCACATCATTTTCAGCAAGTACGCCACCACCGGGGACGGTATCCTGACCAGCCTGAAAATGATGCAGGTGCTGCTGGCGAAGAAGATGCCCCTGTCCGAGCTGGCGATGCCGGTGCGCATTTATCCCCAGGTGCTGAAAAACATCCGGGTGCGCTCCAAGCCGGAGGCCCAGAACGACCCTGCGGTGCAGGAGGCGGTCCAAAAGGTGGCCGACCAGCTGGGGGACAGTGGCCGCATCCTGGTGCGGGAGAGCGGGACGGAGCCGCTGATCCGCGTCATGGTGGAGGCGGAGACCCAGGAGGAGTGCGAGACCTATGTGAATTCGGTGCTGGAGGTTATCCGCGCCCGGGGTCACGAGGCATAAACGGAATACGAACGCAAAAAGGCGCCGGACGGTTCGTCCGGCGCCGAAGTGTGTATGAGGTTATTCCATGATCTGGCGATGCTGCTCCCCATTCGTCCCCCATTTGATGTCGGAGCGGTCCCGCAGCCAGTTGGGCAGCGAGCGGGATTGTATTCCCGACAATATCCCCATGGCGACAAAATTGGTGATGATGGAGGAGCCGCCGTAGCTCATAAAGGGCAGGGTCAGGCCGATGGTGGGCACCACATAGAGGCAGACCCCCACGTTAATGACGATCTGGGCCAGCAGCATGGCGCTGTAGCCCACGGCGATGAGGGCGTAGAAGGAGTCGCTGGCGGTCAGGCCGATATACAGGCACCGGAGTACAATGGCCGCCAGCACCAGCAGCACTACCGTGCAGCCCACCAGCCCCCATTCCTCCGCGCAGGAGGAGAAGATGAAGTCGGTGGTGCGCTCCGGCAGGGAGTTGGAGTTGGGGGACTGGGTGATGGTGCCCTGCAAATAGCCCTGGCCGGTGAGCCCGCCGGAGCGGATGGCGATCAGGGAGCGCCGCTGATGAAAGCCTACCCCCTGGGGGTCATAGCTGTGGTCCATCACCACCAGGATGCGGCGCTTCATATAGTTGGTGTCGGGCAGGATGTTCCAAAGCACCAGACCGGCCGCCCCCACGCAGGCGAGGCCCAGGGCGAACCACCGCTTTTTGATGCCGGCGCACCACAGCATGGCAAGCCAAATCACAACATAAATCAGGCAGGAGCCAACGTCGCCGGTGACCACCACCATGAAGCCCACCGGAACACCCAGGGCCAGCACCAGCAGCACCACAGAGGAGAAGCTGCTGGGGTCGCCCCGCTTCTGGAGGTAGACCACGAAGCCGGCCAGCAGGATGGTGAAAAACAGCTTGTTGATCTCGGCGGGCTGAATGGTGAAGGGGATGCCGGGGATGTCCACCCAGGCCCGGTTGCCGCTGGTGGCGTTGGCCGCGGCGGGGAACACCAGCACCAGCAGCTGGAAGGCCACGCACAGCGGCACCACGATATACCACCGTTCAAACAGCACCCGGATGTTCAGCTGGCTCATGACGAAATACAGCACAATGCCGATGCCGATGCACAGGGCCTGCTTCATGGGCAGGCTGTGAAAGCTCTCCCTGTACCGGGAGGCGGAGTAAATCAGCACCAGGCCAAAGGAGCTGGCCAGCACACAGAGGGAGAGCAGGATATGGTCCGCCCCCTTCAGGGCGTCAACAATTAAATCGCGTATCGCGGACATGGTTTCACTTCTTTCTGGGGTAAATGGCACACGATGACGCACTGATTATAACACGAAAGCGGAATGATGTAAACAGCTTTTGCATCTTCGGGGCAGGTGTGGTATAATGACTGCAAGCCCTGTCAGCGGAAAGGAGAGAACCGTCCATGGAATATGAAACCCATTCCGCCGCCGAAACGGAGGCGCTGGGGGAGCATCTGGCCTCCGCCCTGGGCCGGGGCGCCGTGCTGGCCTATACCGGCGACCTGGGGGCGGGAAAAACGGCCTTTACCCGCGGTGTGGCCCGGGGGCTTGGCGTTCCGGGCCGGGTCACGTCTCCCACCTTCACCATCGTCAATGAGTATGAGGGGGGACGGCTGCCCCTGTTCCACTTTGATATGTACCGGCTGGGCAGCTCTGAGGAGCTGTACGACATCGGCTGGGAGGACTACCTGGCTCGGGGCGGCGTCTGCGCCGTGGAGTGGAGCGAAAACGTGGAGGACGCCCTGGAGGACTGTATCCGGGTGGACATCCGCCGGGGCCTCGATGAGGACAGCCGCAAAATCACGATAACGGGAGTGGAAGGATTTTGAATATTTTAGCATTGGAGTCCTCCGCCAGGGCGGCGTCGGTGGCGGTGTGCCGGGACGCCTTCCTGCTGGCGGAATCCTGCCAGAACAACGGCATGACCCACAGCACAACGCTGCTGCCCATGTGCGAAAGCCTGCTGGAGCAGGTGGGGCTGACGCTGCATGACATCGACCTGATTGCCTGCGCCAATGGCCCCGGCTCCTTTACCGGGCTGCGGATTGGCCTGTCCACGGCCAAGGGGCTGGCCTGGCCGGAGGAGAAGCCCTGTGTGGGGGTGTCCACCCTGGAGGCCATGGCGTGGAACGTCAGCGCGGTGCCCGGCGTGATCTGCTGCGCCATGGACGCCCGGCGCAGCCAGGTGTACAACGCCCTGTTTGAAAGCGACGGCAGAGGGGGGCTCACCCGGCTGACGGAGGACAGGGCCATCAGCCTGGAAGAGCTGTTTTCTTCGGAAAAAAGGAAGGAAATCTCTCAATTTGTAGTTGGCGATGGGGCGGAATTGTGCTATAATTATGGGAAGGAAAGGGGCTTTGACCTGGTGCTTGCCCCGGAAAATCTGCGGCATCAAAGGGCCTGGGGCGTTGCGCGGGCGGCTCTCCGGTTTCTGGAGACGGGGCAGCCCTGCTCCGGCGCTGCGCTGGAGGCCCGGTACCTTCGGCTGAGCCAGGCGGAGCGGGAGCGCCGTGAACGGCTGAACGCAAGGCAGACGCCCTGATGCGGTCAGAGGCCACCACTTTAAGACGAGAAGGAGCGCGTTTCTATGCTGTACAAAGACAATCCGAAGCTGCACGTTCTGGAGCATCCGCTGATCTCCCACAAGCTGGCGATTTTGCGGAATGAAAAGACCGGCACCCATGAGTTCCGCGTCATTGTCGCGGAGATTGCCACCCTCATCACCTATGAGGCCACCCGGAATATGCCCACAGAGCCGGTGGACGTTCAGACCCCGGTGGGCATCGCCCACTGCCAGACCCTCAGCGGCAAGAAGGTGGCCATCGTCCCCATCCTCCGGGCAGGGCTGGGAATGGTGGACGGCGTGCTGAATCTGCTGCCCTCCGCCAAGGTGGGACATATCGGCCTGTACCGGGACCCGGAAACCCTGATGCCGGTGGAATATTACTGCAAAATGCCCCCGGACATTGCGGAGCGGGATGTCATCATCGTGGACCCCATGCTGGCCACCGGCGGCAGCGCCTCTGCGGCCATCCAGTTCATGAAGGAGTACGGCTGCAAGAAGATCACCATGATGAACATTATCGCCGCCCCGGAGGGGATGGACTGCATCGCCCGGGAGCATCCCGATGTGGAGGTCTATGTGGCGGCGCTGGACGACTGCCTGAATGAGCATGGCTACATCGTGCCCGGCCTGGGCGACGCCGGCGACCGGATTTTTGGTACAAAATAGAAAAGCGCTGATGAAGGGCGGAGAATACTGACGGGTGTTTTCCGCCCTTTTTTCGCACAAAATCCCGGATTCAGCCAGGGCCCGGCAGGCCGTATTGTGCGGAAAGCGATTCGGGACAGCATCCGCCCGCTGAAAAAGCGAGGGCGTGAAAAAGCAGCGGCAGGAAGGGAAGAAAACCCTTTTCCGCAGGTAAATGGAAAGACGCGGAAGGACAAAATTGCCGAAATTCGTTGACATCCATTCTCTTTATGCTATAATAGGCTCAGTTGTCCGATTGCTTTTTTGTTCGTTATCGTATGGATATAGATGAAAAAATAACCGGGTCCCACTAAAAGATGGGCAGACCGCCTGCCGGATGGGGCAGGTTCCCTGTCCGTCGCCGGTGGATCTGTGATTCCATAACTTAAGGAACCTCTGAACAAATGCACTTCGGCGCCTTGCGGTAAATTTGCGCCAT
>JAJQET010000152.1 GCA_021201515.1 Clostridiales bacterium
CTGCATGACCCGGTTGGCCACGGAGAAGGCAGCCAGGGCAGCCGTGGAAATGCTTCCCGCCACATTGTTGAGCAGGATGGAGGCCACCACGCCCAGACCGGAGCGGAAGAAGGAGGCGCTTCCGATGGACAACACTTCCCTCGTGTCGTTTGCGTTCCACTTACAGTGCCGAATGGAGAGGTCTACTGTGGTACTCTTTCGCAGGTAGGGTATCAGCAGGATGACAAAGCTGACGAATTTGGAGATGGCGGTGGCCAGAGACGCGCCGCCGACCCCCATGTCAAAGACATAGATGAACAGCGGATCCAGGAAGCAGTTGAGGACGCCGCCAAAGCCGATGCCCACCATGGAATAGACTGCGCTGCCCTCGCTGCGCAGGCACATATTCAGGACAAGCTGTCCCACCATAAAGGGGGCTGCGAACAGGACGTAGAACGCGTACTGGACGGACAGCTCACGGCAGTCATCCGTCGCGCCCAGCAGGTTCACCAGAGGGGTGGAGAAGCACTGACCCAGGACCAGCAGGGCGCAGCCCAGCCCCAGACCGATAAAGAGGAAGGTGGACAGGACACGGTCCGCGTCCTCCTTCCGTTTGCCGCCCAGCAGACGGGCGATATAGCTGCACGCGCCGGCACCGATCAGCGACCCCGTCATGGTGATGGCCCGCTCCAGGGAGCTGTTCACGCCCACGGCGGCGGTGGCATAAGTGCCCAGGGTGCTGACAAAGTAGGTGTCCACCAGGTTATAGACTGTGGTAATCAGCTGCGCCACAATGGTTGGCACAGCCATCACCGGGATCAGGGTGCGAATGCTCTGGTTCAGCATCTGATCCGCTTTCTTATTTGAAGTCTGAGTTCGCAATGTGTATGCTCCTTTCAGACGGGCTTCAATGGAGGCGGGAACGCTGCCCATTGAAACCCGTCATAGTTGCGCTTTTCGGAGAAAGCGCTGCAATTCCAATATGTATCAGACAGGCAGCACATGACGGGATGCCAGGAACTCCAGGATCATCTCGTCCAGCTTGCGCTTGCAGGAGCATCCGATGATCTCATCGCCCAGCTCGGCAAAGCCGAAGCTCTCGTCGCTCGCCGGCCACAGGGGGAGGCCCTCCCCGTTGGGGTCGCCGGTCTTGATAAAGTTTGCCCAGTAGCTGCTCATCTGGTCGGCCAGGCGGTAATCCACAGCCTCCCAGGGGCGGGCAGGGGGCGTCCCCTCCCGGAGGGAGCCGAAGGAATACCACAGCTCGTTGGAGTGCCAGCTCATCAGCTTCCGGGGGTCTCTGGACGTACCATAGTCCTCCGGACGGTTGGGGGCAACGCGGGAGAAGAGGTAGGTGAAGCTGTGCTTCCCGGGGGCCACCTGCGCGCGGTGTGCGCCGAAGTAACGACTCATGGTCAGACCGCCCATCCTTGCGCCGTCGTGGAGGCCGTAGGAGGCCAGACGGCGGGATTCCCGGTCCACGGTTTCGTCCGTGACGGAGACCAGGGAGGGGAAGTCATACTTCTCATAGAGGTCGCCCAGCAGCTCCTTGCAGTAGGCGTAAAATTCCTCGGCAGAGGTGAAGCCCACCTGGCTGCGGTTCGCGCCGGGCTTCATCTGCGTCTCGCCCAGGTTGGAGCCGGAGAGGTAGTCCAGCGCCACGCCGTACCGCTCCGTGCTGTCCACCATGGACAGGTCGGGCACCAGATTCCCGTCACAGATCAGCGTACCGGGCAGACGGGCACCGGTGCTGCGGTTCAGGAACACATAGGGGTCGATGCGCCGCAGTTCCTCCGGCGTTGCGTTGGGGTCGATGCCAAGGGCCTCCAGGTAGCGCTGGCAGTCCTGCTCCACCTGTTCCCGCTGGCCGTTCTTCCGATCCCACACCAGCCCGCTCTCGTTGATCATGCGTTTGATGTGCTTCCTCCCCAGGGGGGAGAAAGCCAGGGACGCCGCCTTGCCGGTGCCTGCGGACTGCCCGCCGACGGTGATGTTGTCCGGGTCGCCGCCAAAGGCGGCGATGTTCTCCACCACCCACTCCAGGGCCTTGATGTCGTCCATCAGGATATAATTGCCGCTGGAACCCTGTTCAGCGTCCAGCTGGGGCAGGGCAAGGTATCCGAATACATTCAGCCGCTGGGCCACGCTGACCACAACGATGCCCTTTCGGGCCAGCTCTCTGGGGTCAAACTCCACCTCATAGGCATATCCGTGGTCGGGGCCGCCGCCGTGGAGCCAGATGTATACCGGGCGGCCCTCCCCGGCCTTCGCTGCGCCGGTGGCCACGTTCAGGTAAAGGCAGTCCTCGCTCATGGCAGGGGAACCCATGTAGTAGAAATCCGTGGCCCAGGGCTCCGCGTCCAAATCGCCGTCCGTGGGCTGGATGCAGATGGGGCCAAAGCTGACGCAGTCCCGCACGCCGCTCCATCCGGCGGGGTCAACAGGGGGCTTCCAACGCAGCTTGCCCACAGGGGGCGCGGCGAAGGGGATGCCGCGGAACTCCGTGATGCCTTCATAGCGGCCGGAGTGCTCCAGGCCCCGCACAGCGCCATAGCTTGTTTTTACTGTTCCAATATAGTTTGCCATTTTCAATGCGCCTCGATTCTTTCGGCCCGGGTCAGTCCTTCACGCAGGAGAACAGCCATTCCTTTACGCCGTCGATTTCATACACCACCGGCCAGGTGCAAACGTGGTTAGTGACCGGATTATCGTTTTTGCCGGCGGGCACCACAGAGCTGCCGTCAAAGACGGTGTAACGCATATCCACCACATCGTGGGTGGCCTGCTCCGCCAGACGGTTCAGCGTCTGCGGGGGCAGCTTCGCATCCCAGTAGTAGCGGCCGAAGGTGACGCCCTTTTGCTCCAGGGCGTCCACCACGGCGTTCATGCCGGGGAAGGCCCGCTCGTCATGGTTGGAGACCAGAATCCAGAACTTGCAGCCGGTGCAGGCCGCTGCCATCCGGTCCGCGTCCCACTGACCGGCCACCAGCAGGGAGGCGGTGAAGTAGTCCGGGTACTGGATATTCATCTCGCAGAAGGTCATGCAGCCCATGGACTGGCCGGTGGCGTAGACCCGCTTCTCGTCCACGCTGTAGGTTGCCCGGATGCTGTCGATCAGACCCTTGACGGTGTCGATCTCCTTATCCGAGTTCTGGCTGACCTGAGGGGCAACCACGATGCAGGGATGCTTGGCCTGCCACTCCGGTTTTGCCCAGGTCAGCGCACCGTTGCCCTGCATCAGGGTGATTCTGGGGTCCTGCCCCCGCACGCCCGCGTCGTGGATGAACACCACCAGCGGATACCGCTGGGCGGGGTCGTATCCCTCCGGCAGGTAGAGATTGTAGTTGACACCCTGATACTGCTTCTGCTGGAACCGGCAAATCAGCGGCTCGTCCACCTCGGTGGACGCACCCCACTGGCCGTCTGGGGCGATGACGGTGCCGTCCGCCGCGGTGATGTCCGCCGTCTGGAGGACCCGCACCACCTTGGAGGCCGGTATGGTATCGAGGGGCTTGCGGGGCTTCTTTTCCGCCTCCGGCTGCTCCTCACCGTCCTTTTTCAGGTGCTTCTTGCCTTCCGGCATACTGTCGGGCTGCAAAATCACGGCGGAGGCCACGTCCTTCAGATCCAGGCTGAGAATCACGTCGCAGCCCTGGACGGAGACGCCGCAGACAGTGCGGTTCTCCACCTGATAGGCGGCCGCCAGGCTCAGGTCGGGGGCGATGGGCTTGTCATAGGACAGGCACACGCCGTAAATCTTCTGTCCGTCGGGATAATTTTCCGTCAGACAGGTCATCTTTATCACATGATTCATGATTTTCCTTCTTTCATGTCGTTGAGCAGTTCTGTGGCGGCCGCCAGCAGGCGCTCCGCCGAGCCGGGCATAAAGGGCGAGTTCTGGCACTGGAACTGAACGGACCGATAGGCCTCCTCCTCCGGCATACACTTGTCGCAGCCGTTGACCATGATGGCCAGGGCGGTGGTCTCACCGGGGAAGGCGTTGGCCAGCTGCACGGAGGTGGCCCCGTTGGTTTCCGGCTGGACGCCCACCAGGTTGAAGCCGCCCAGGGTCATGGCGTAGAGCTCCAGGGTTTTCTCCCCGTCCGGGGTAAAGGCCATGGATTTGGCAGGGCGGATGGAGCCCAGATTCCGGTTCATCGCCTTGGTCTGGAAGGTGCAGCTGCGCCGACCAGTGCGCAGCACCGGCTCGGTATCTGTAGTGATGCGCCGCCAGACCCGCAGCACATCGGCCTCCAGCGCTGCGCTGAGGGCGGACAGCAGGGTATAGCCGCCCTCTCCCAGGGAAACCTTCTGGAACTGGCCCAGATGGTCCGGCGCTTCGCTGTTGGCCTTCACCACAGGCTCCTGGTCTCCGGCAGCGCCGCACAGGAACATGGCCACAAAGTCCTTGCCAAACTCCTGCTCCAGGAGGGTGCTGGTGACGCCACTGATGTCTCCGGAGATCAGCCCGGTGCCGTCCGGATTCCGGATGCCGCTGGTCACGCAGGGGCGGATGCCCAGGTTGTACAGCAGGGCCAGAGGCGTGCCGTCCGTCCGGTCAATCCGCAGCACATGGAGGCTGTGGTCGCAGGGGGCCTCCGGGTTGCTCCCCAGCCACCAGCCTTCCTCCGTGGGGAGGTTGCGGCTGACGTTGACGGCGCTGCGCCCGGTGCCCCAGCCCACGACGGCCTCCGTCCTGGCGGCCAGGGCCTGTCCGGCGGCTTCCTCCAGCGCGGCGCAGTAGGCGTCCTCCAGAAGAGCGCACCTGCGGACGGTCTCCGGGTCCCGCTGACCGCCGGGGCCGTGGGGCTTCCCCTCCTTGGGGGCGGGCCAGATGTGAGGGCCGCAGAAGGAGTGGGTCAGGGTGATCCAGACGTTGTCCGGAGCGGTGTCCAGCGCCCGGCTGGCCAGGTCGCGGAACCGGTCCCGCGTATCGTCGAAAATGGAAGTGATCTCGATGGAAACCAGGGCAAAACGCGCGGTTCCCTCCAGAAGCAGCACACGAACGTGCAAATCGTCATGGGTGCCGATGAAACCGTCCAATGGCAGGCAGCCGTTGTCCAGCCGAACGGGCGCAATGCCCGCACCTGCCTGAAAGGTGTTGTGATGCATAGCAGAGCCTCCTAATGGCTGCGCACGAGGGGGGTCACAGCTTCCGGTACTCCGTGGGGGTCAGACCCTCCAGCTTGCGGAAGTTTCGGGTCAGCGTATCCACGCTGCTGTAACCCACGCTTTGCGCAATCGCCGCTACGGTCATGTTGGTGTTCTTCAGCAGCTCCTTGGCCTTGGCGATGCGGCGGTAGGAGATATACTCCGCAATGGTGCGGTTGTACTCCTTCCGGAAGAGGCGGGTCAGGTACTGGAAGCTGATGTTGGAATCCTCACAGATGGCGGCGACATTCAAATTCATGTCGTACAGATTGTTTTCAATGTAATTACAGGCGTGCAGGAGCAGGCCGTCCTCGCTGCGGGTGTTGGAGACGTGCTGCTTTGCGATTTGGCCGAAAATTTCCGAAGCGGCTTCGTTCAGCTGTGAGACAGAGTTGGCATTGTTCAGCAGCGTGACGGCGTGCTCGGACACCTCCGGCGGGAGGTTGGCAGACAGAACGCCTTCTGCCAGCACGCTTGCGATGGAGACCAGGCGATGGCTGGCGGTCACATAGTTCGACCGGAGCGGTACAACGTGCTCCGCCAGGATGGCGTTCACCATGCCGGGCACCAGGTCGAACTTCTCCGTCAGCATGGTGTTGATCAGGATATGCTCCTTGCGGAGGAAGGTGCCGTCCAGCAGCATGGCCTGGTTGGAGTCCAGGTCCTCCTGGAATACCACTTGGGCCTTGCTGTCAATGGAGTGCAGGAAGCTGTGCAGCTGCAAAATCTCCTGATAGGCGTCCGGCAGCGCGGAGGGGCCTGGGCACAGACTGCTGACGATGACCTGGGTGTGAATGTTGTAGGTTTCCCGGAGCAGATTGTTGGCCTCTGTGCAGACCCACTGGACGTTCTCCCGGAAGTCCTCCTCCCGGTCGGCCCCAAAGACCACCAGAATGTTGGAATGGTCTGTGCAGGAGGTGAAGCGCAGCTCCCCGTCGGACAACCCCTCCAGAGAGGAGTTGATCATGACGCTGATCATGGCGGAGACGTCGCTCTTCCGCCGCCTTCCCGGCAGCAGCTCCTCAATGTTGGACAGGGAAAAGGCCACCACATAGTACTTGCCGCAGGGGGACTGGAGCTGTGCCTGGGCCAGCAGCGCCTCATCCGGCTCCGGCTCCAGATACTTTCCAAACAGGATATTCCGCAGGGTGGTGCTGACAGCCCGCCGGTCTGCATCGTCCTGCTGCACCCGAAAGTCCTTCAGGGAGGAGCGCACCCTGTTCAGGATTTCTTCGTAGCTGCCATAGGACGTGCTGCTTTGGGGCAGCGCGTCCACCAGCGAGGAGATCTCCTCATAGCGTCTGGACAGGCTGCGCCAGACATAAGCGATGGCCAGGGCCAGCAGCAGCAGGAAATATACGGCGAAGGCGATCAGGATCACGCGGAGGGGCTTTGCGTACTCAGCGTCCAGAACGGCCACCATGTAGGCGTACTCTCCTTCCTCCAGGTAGGCGCAGGACACCTGCGCATCCAGGAATGCGTTGACGTAGTCGTTATCATACCAGTCCGGGTCCTCTGCCACGGTGGTGGAAAAGACGGAGCAGAGGTAGTGACCACTCTCCTGGCTGAACAGGCAGCAGAAGTCGGCGTCCAGGTCATAGAAGAGGTGCAGGAACTCCCTGGTTTTCATGGAGACAACCATGTTGCCCAGCGCCTCGCCGTCCTCTCCGTAGATGGTGACGACAAAGTAGGGGGCATAGCCGCTGTCGTTCAGCAGGGTCAGCTGGCGCTGGCCGCTGGCAATGGGGGACACCAGATCCGTCTCGTCCGCACCCAGCCGGGACTGGATGGCGCTGAGGGAATCATAGGAGTAGTAGCCGCTGCCGGCGAAGATGCAGTTCAGCTGGGGGCTGATCACATAAATCTCATCCACATAGGTGCTGGCGTCCCGGATGGATGCGATGAAGCTGCAAAGCTCCAGCGGCTCCATTGCGTCAGCATCGCCTTCCAGCGTGCTGAGAAAGTCCGGGCTGTCCAGCAGCACATCGCTGGCGAACTGGAGGTCGCTGAGCATTGTGCTGCACTGCGCCTGGAAGTGCTGCACCAGAAGGGACAGATGATCGTCCTCCTGCTGCACCACAACGTAGCGCACGCCCGCCAGCAGCGACACCGCCATCACCAGAGAGAACAGCAGATAGATGAAATAGGAACGCACGTCCCACAACAGCTTCCGCCACTGGCTCCGGAAAGATTTTATGAAATGTTCCCTCGGCATGATAAAAACACCACCACAGAATTTCAGATGATGGAATCCTGTTCAAGAGCAGCTTAAACTTCCACCTCTTGAAATGAGCGGTCGACTTTATACAAACGCCTGTATGAATATCGGCCACATATCCCTTGTGGC